>CAUETL010000119.1:0-5519 GCA_959020685.1 Parahaemophilus parainfluenzae
AAGATGACTGTGGTACACACGAAGGCTTAGTCATGACTCCATTAATCGAAGGTGGCGATGAGAAAGTTCCACTTCGTGAATTAGTGTTAGGTCGTGTTGTAGCTGAAGATGTGTATAAACCAGGTACAGAAGAAATCTTAATTGCACGTAACACTTTATTAGATGAAAAACTTTGTGATGTGTTAGATGCAAACTCAGTGGACAGCGTAAAAGTACGTTCTGTTGTAACTTGTGATACTGACTTTGGTGTATGTGCGAAATGTTACGGTCGTGACTTAGCGCGTGGTCATCTCATCAACCAAGGTGAAGCAGTTGGTGTTATCGCTGCTCAATCTATCGGTGAGCCAGGTACACAGTTAACCATGCGTACGTTCCACATCGGTGGTGCAGCTTCTGCAGCAGCGAAAGAATCTAGCGTACAAATCAAAAACAACGGTACTTTACACCTTGCTAACGCAAAATTCGTTGTTAATGACGAAGGTAAATTAGTTTTAACTTCTCGTAATACTGAATTAACGGTGACTGATGAATTTGGTCGTACGAAAGAACACTATAAAGTGCCTTACGGTACAGTATTGAATAAAGCAGACGGTCAAGAAGTATCAGCGGGTGAAACAGTGGCAAACTGGGATCCACATACCATGCCAGTTGTATCTGAAGTATCAGGTTTTGTGAAATTCATCGATATCGTGGACGGTTTAACTGTAACTCGTCAAACGGATGAATTAACTGGCCTTTCTTCTATCGTGGTACAAGACGTGGGTGAACGTGCAACTGCAGGTAAAGATTTACGTCCAACCATCAAATTAGTTGATGCAAAAGGTAACGATATCTTCTTACCTGAAACTGACGTTATTGCACAATACTTCTTACCAGGTAAAGCAATCGTAAGTTTAGATGACGGTGCGGAAGTGAAAGTGGGTGAACCACTTGCACGTATTCCACAAGAATCTGTAGGTACTAAAGATATTACCGGTGGTCTTCCACGCGTTGCTGATCTATTCGAAGCTCGTAAACCGAAAGAGCCTGCTATCTTGGCAGAAATTTCAGGTATCGTGTCCTTCGGTAAAGAAACCAAAGGTAAACGTCGCTTGCTAATCACCCCAACTGAAGGTGAAATCTACGAAGAAATGATTCCAAAATGGCGTCAACTCAACGTATTTGAAGGTGAGATGGTAGAACGTGGTGATGTGATTTCTGATGGTGCAGAGACTCCACACGATATCTTACGTTTACGCGGTGTTCGTGCTGTAACTGAATATATCGTGAACGAAGTGCAAGAAGTTTACCGCTTACAAGGGGTAAAAATTAACGATAAGCACATCGAAGTTATCGTACGTCAAATGTTACGTAAAGCAGTTATCACGAAAGCTTATGACAGCGAATTCCTCGAAGGGGAACAAGTTGAAGTGGCTCGCGTGAAAATTGTAAACCGTAAACGTGAAGCGGAAGGTAAACCACCAGTTGAATTTGAACGTGAATTACTTGGTATTACTAAAGCGTCATTGGCGACAGAATCCTTCATTTCTGCAGCATCGTTCCAAGAAACTACTCGCGTGCTTACTGAAGCTGCAGTGGCGGGTAAACGTGATGAATTACGTGGCTTGAAAGAGAACGTAATCGTAGGTCGTTTAATCCCTGCTGGTACTGGTTTTGCGTATCACCAAGGTCGTCACAAAAAACGTATTGTAGACGATGTTGTGATTAAATTGTCTGAAGACGATGAAGCAGCAATTGCTGATGAATTCGTGATGACAGCAGATGATGCAACAACTAACTTAGCAGAAATGCTTAATATGGCAGATGATGCAGAGTAATCGCTAATCGATAAAAGAAAACCCGAGTTTAGGCTCGGGTTTTTTATTATCTCAATAAAGAAAGTGCGGTCAGTTTTTAACGAATTTTTCTTTTGGAAAAGTATCGAAAAAATGACCGCACTTTCTTTTCATCAATAAAAAAGCCACCTTAATCGGTGGCTTTGAAATATTTTGCTTAAGCTAAGATTACCAGCCTTTTACAACACCATCTTTAAAGTGTTTTTTCGCTTCTTGGTAAACTTCTTCAGTTTGGTATGCTTTGACGAAATCTTGGATTGCTTTGCTGTCTTTGTTATCAGTACGTGAAACAATAATGTTTACGTATGGAGAATCTTTATCTTCTACGAATACACCGTTATCTTGTGCATTTAAGCCAACTTGACCCGCATAAGTGTTATTTACAACCGCAAGATCAACATCATCTAATGCACGAGCTGCAACAGAGGTATCCACTTCAGAAATTTTTAAGTTTTTCGGATTTTCAACGATATCTGCTACAGTTGAAAGAAGATCGTTAGAATTTTTAAGTTTGATTAAACCTTGTTTCTCAAGGAGGATTAATGCACGACCACGGTTTGATGGGTCATTTGGCACAACAACTTTCGCGCCATCTTTTAATTCATTTACATTTTTGATGGTTTTAGAATATCCAGCAAGTGGGTAAACAAAGGTATTGCCAACGATCACTAAGTTGTTTAAGTTTTTCGCTTTTACATCTTCATCTAAGTAAGGTTTGTGTTGCATTGCGTTAGCATCTAAATCACCTTTAGATACAGCAGTGTTTGGTAATGCATAGTCATTGAATAAAACAAATTCAACATTTAAGTTGTATTTGTCTTTTGCCACTTTTGCAGCGGTTTCGGCTACTTGGTGCTCAGGACCAGCCATTACACCAACTTTAATTGATGTTGGAGCAGGTGCAGTTGATGCTGCATCTGCTTTTTTCTCTTCTTTACAACCTGTTAATACTAATGCTGACGCGATAGCGGTGATAGCAAATAAGTTTTTTAATTTCATGTTTTTTCCTTGTTGTGAATAAAATGGTATAGAAAATAATTAACGGTGATCCACTCGTTTTGCGAGTGTGTCGCCCAATTTTTGACTGAGCATCACGATAATCACGATAACAATCGTTGCAGCCCAAGTTACCGATGGCATATTACGATAGACGCCATAGTTAATGGCGAGGCTTCCTAAGCCGCCACCGCCTTGCGTTCCCGCCATTGCGGTATAGCCAATTAATGTCACGAAAGTGAGCGTAATCGCATTAATAAGCGTAGGTAGGGATTCAGGCAAATAGAATTTACGAATAATTTGCCAATTGGTTGCACCCATGGCTTTTGCGGTTTCAGTCAAGCCGGTTGGAATCTCAAAAAGTGCATTGCTCGTAAGACGTGCAAAAAATGGTGTTGCCGCTGCACTTAATGACACAATCGCCGCATTAGAACCAATACTGCCGCCAGGAAGTAACCAGCTCGTTAGCGGAATTAAAGCGAGTAATAAAATAATATAAGGAATTGAACGCCCGATATTAATAATGACGTTTAAAAACGCATTGAGTTTTTTGTTTTCTAAAATTGCTCCTTTATTGGTTAAGAAAGTTAAAAAACCAAGTGGTAAGCCTAATAAAGCCGCAATTAATGTCGATAATACTGACATATAAATTGTTTCAACGGTCGATACCGTTAATAAACTCGTAAAATTATCGGGGAATTGTTGGCTAAATGTTGCCCATAAATCATTGAACATAGCCTAGCACCTCTACTCGAACGTTATTTTCCATTAAATAAACTTTGGCTTGCGTAATCGCATCTTCATCACCTTCAACCTCCGCAATGGTAAAGCCAAATTTTACCCCACCGGCATAATCAATTTGTGAGGTTAAGATACTGAGCTCTACGCCAAATTTTTTCGATGCTTGAGAAAGTAATGGCGCATCGACGGAGCGACCAGTAAATTCAAATTTGATGATCGGATACGATTTGGCATGTTTTGGCGTATCAGATAAATTTTCTAAATATTCTTCCGGCAACGTAATGTGGAAAGTCGAACTGATAAATTCTTGGGCCAATTCTGTTTTCGGATTAGAGAAAATTTCGCTCACCGTGCCTTGTTCAATCAGACGGCCTTTATCAATTACGGCAACTTGATCGCAGATTCGTTTAACCACTTCCATTTCATGGGTGATAAGAAGAATGGTGATACCTAAAGTGCGGTTGATTTCTTTTAATAATTTTAGAATGGATTGAGTTGTGGCAGGATCCAATGCACTAGTGGCTTCATCACAAAGTAAGACTTTAGGATCGCTTGCAAGTGCACGGGCAATAGCTACACGTTGTTTTTGACCACCAGAGAGATTAGCAGGATACACATTATGTTTATCACTTAATCCAACAAGCGCTAAAAGTGCGGTCGTTTTTTCTTGAATTTCTGCTTTCGATTTATTTTCTAATTCAAGTGGCAATGCTACGTTTTCAAAAACGGTTCGAGAGGTCAACAAATTAAAATGCTGGAAAATCATGCCGATTTGGCGACGTGTTTTCACTAATTCAGCGTCAGAAAGTTGAGTCAGATCCACATCATCGATGATTACAGCACCGTGAGTCGGTCTTTCTAATAGGTTTACACAACGGATAAGTGTACTTTTACCTGCGCCAGAAGCACCAATGACACCACAAATCTGCCCCTTCGGCACATGCAATGAAACATTATCAAGTGCGGTCAATTTTTTATCCGGAAGTGTAAAAATCTTCGTAATGTTATTTAGCTTAATCATATAAGCCCTTGTTCTCAGTTAATATTTGAATTTCATTTGTATTCTAGACGTCTAGAATGCTGTGTCAATATCTTCAGGGATCTTTTTTAGACATATCAGTTATGACTTATTATTGCTTATATTAATGATAAAAGGGATAATTTTGCCTTAAGAAAAAGATAAATGAGAAAATATATGAAAAAAGCTGTTTTTTTAGATCGCGATGGCACTTTAAATATCGACCATGGGTATGTCCATAAAATTGATGATTTCCAATTTATAGAAGGTAGCATTGATGCATTAAAAGCATTAAAGGAAATGGGATATCTTTTGGTTTTAGTGACCAATCAATCAGGCATTGCTCGTGGATATTTTTCAGAAGATCAGTTTTTACAACTAACAGAATGGATGGATTGGTCATTAGCTGATCGTGGTGTGGATTTAGATAGTATTTATTATTGCCCTCATCACCCAGAAGGGAAGGGTGAATATAAAGAAGACTGTGAATGCAGAAAACCAAAATCAGGTATGTTACTAGAGGCAATTAAAGCGCTGAAAATCGATCCTGCACAATCTATTATGGTTGGCGATAAGATTGAAGATCTTAAAGCAGGCATTGGCGCAAAAGTGAAAACGAATATTTTAGTACGAACAGGTAAACCTATCACTGAAGAGGGAGAGAATCTCGCTGATTATGTTTTGGATTCTATTGCAGATTTGCCAAGAATAGCAAAACGATTAATTAAGTAACAAAAATGATCTATTTTTTGTTCGAATAGGCGAAAAGATCTTCAACTAAGAAAAAATTTACATTTTTTTACAAAAAGATCTTGCAAAGGAGTCTGAAATGCCTATAATACGCCCCACACAACGACGCGCTGTTGTGAGTCTTAGAAAAACCAGTGCGTCGTTCTTTTTTGCTCTTTAACAATATATCAGACAATCTG
>CAUETL010000120.1:0-5498 GCA_959020685.1 Parahaemophilus parainfluenzae
GCATGATTCCAAATAACTTTAAACACTTTGTTCATATAAAATTATTCCTTTTATTAGGATGATTAAGAAGCTGTCACTGATGCAACAGCGCCAAAAATTCAGTATCCAAAAGGCGGCGACAACAAATTTAGATAATAGTTTCCCTTACCTTTCTGGTCAGAACACTTCATTCTAAGCGAACTTTGTATAAAAAGGAAGCATCTAAAAAAAAATTTACTAAAAATTACAATTAATTAAAGTAAATTTTGAGTTATGTAAATATATGTAAAGATTTTTGAAAATTTTTACGAGAAACTTAAAGAAGTGTAAATTTTTGTGTAAAAATCAATCAATAAATCTTATTAAAGACATAAAATCACGTTTCTTTTTTCTTTACGAATGTATCGAATTATATCAAACTAAAGCAAGCGAATAAGATTAAAAAGGAAGAAAGGCATGACAATCTGGAAAAAAGCATTCACCCTTGAGCAGCTCAATGAAATGGGGAAGCATTGCGCGGTTGGGCATTTAGGGATTGAGATCTCAGCTTATGGTGAAAACTGGATTGAGGCAAAAATGCCCGTTGATCATCGCACCACTCAGCCATTTGGATTATTACATGGTGGTGTGTCTGTGGCGTTGGCTGAAACCATTGGCTCTTTGGCGGGATTTCTCTGTATAGAAGAAGGCCAAGTTGCCTTGGGATTAGATATCAACGCCAATCATCTTCGCCCAGTAAAACAAGGTTTTGTGACAGCAAAGGCAACCCCAATTGCTTTAAGTCAAAATACTCATGTTTGGCAAATTGACATTCGCGATGAACAAGATAAACTCTGTTGCGTTTCTCGATTAACGCTTTCTATCAAACATTTATGAATACAACAAAAAAAATTGGCATCATTTTAGCGAACCTTGGTACGCCTGATGCCCCTCAACCCGCAGCGATCTCCCGTTATTTGTGGGAATTTTTAATGGATCCTCGCGTGGTCGATTTGCCGCGTTGGAAATGGTATCCCCTTTTAAAAGCCATTATTTTACCGATGCGTTCTAAACGCATTGCACGAAATTACCAATCTATTTGGACAGAACAAGGCTCGCCCCTGCTTGCGATTACAAAGCAACAACAAGCCGGTTTGCAGGCTTATTTAAATGAACAAGGCATTAATGCCCAAGTAGAAATTGCCATGACCTATGGCAATCCTTCAATGCAAAGTGCGGTCAAAAATTTACTCAAAAATGAGGTGGAACGCATGATTGTGTTGCCGCTTTATCCACAATATTCTAGCACCACAACAGGCGCATTAATCGATGCGTTTAATCGTGCCATTGCGCAAGAACGTAATATTGTGCCTTTTGATGTTATTCCTTCTTATCATCTTGATGAAGACTACATTAATGCCTTAGTGGATTCGATTAAAGTGCGGTTAAAACCCGATGAGTTTTTGCTTTTTTCTTATCACGGCATTCCATTGCGTTATGAGAATATGGGCGATTATTATCGTCAGCACTGCAAACAAACGACCATTGCCATTGTGGATAAATTAGGTTTGACAGAAAACCAATGGAATATGACCTTCCAATCTCGCTTTGGTCGTGAAGAATGGTTACAACCTTATACCGATCACTTTTTAGAAGAAGCCGCTTCTCAAGGCATTCAAAAAATAGCGGTGATTTGCCCAGGTTTTTCGGTAGATTGCTTAGAAACCTTAGAAGAAATTGAGGTTGAAAATAAAGAAACATTCTTAAATCATGGTGGTGTGTCTTATCACTATATCCCTGCATTGAATGCTGAAAACGCCCATATTGAAATGATGGGGAAATTAGTTTTGGATAAGTTGAAATAGTTAAATCTCCCCCTGCCCCCTCTTTACGAAAGAGGGGGTATTTTAATGGCAAATAAGCGCCTTCCGTTCTTAGCTATCTCAAATATATTTCCAATAAAACCACTAAAAGCAACACATCATAAAAAAGCCCTCTTTTGTAAAGAGGAGTTGGGAAGATTAATTTTCGATAAATTGGAATAGTTGAATCTCCCCCTCCCCCCCTCTTTACGAAAGAGGGGGAGCTTTATAACAAATAAATGCTTTCCGATTCTCACTTAATAGATATTTTCTAATTAAATATTTTATCTATCAAAACCTTTGGCATCTTTTCCTCTAATAATAAAAAGCCCCTCTTTCGTAAAGAGGGGTTGGGGAGATTTAAAAAGATAAACAAAAAGGCGAACCTTTCGATTCGCCTTTTAAGATTCTTTTCTAATCAAAGATTAGAAGTATACACGCATACCTACACCGATAGCTCTGTCTTTAACTTTACCATCGTAAGCATCGTTAACGTAAGATTTAGTTGTTACGTATTTACCTTCTAAGAATACCACAACTTGTTTATGAAGTTGGTAATCTGCACCAAGTAAGAAACCGTGAGTTTTATCTTTAGTGTTTTCACCTTTTACGCGTTCATATAGGTAGTTACCATATACTTTAGACGCAGGAAGAACTTGATATGCGAAACCTGGAGCCACATAGAATTTGTTTGTTTTTTCATCATCAAATTTTTCATGACCATAAGCGAAGTCACCAGTTAATGTGAAATCACCAAATTTATAGCCTAATGATGCTAAAACACCATCTAAACGGTGAGCGTATGATGCACCAGTTTCAAAGTTTGTGTGACCATAAGCTAAACGCGCATCTAAATCACCCACTGTATATAATGCACCTACAGCGTAAGCATTTTTGATACCTGGTTTAAGTGGATTGCCTTTTTCGTCATTTGTTTGACCAAAGTTATAGTTTGCACTTAATTGTAAACCTTCGATACCTTTATAGTCATAACGAACTACGCCTGTACCCGCAGTTGGGATATATTCTTCTTTTGGAATGAAACCGTAATCATAGTCATTCGCTTGAGTTAAATCATCTGCGATGGTTAGTTGACGACCAAATTTGAGCTCGCCGATTGCTTTGCTACCTAAACCTACATAAGCACGTTTAGCATAAACACCACCGAATTTATCACGAGAAGTTGTATCATCAAAACGGAACTCTACACGACCTAACGCATAGAAATCGTTATCTAAGTTATGTTTTACAGTGATGCCAAAACGCGAGCCTGCATTACGTAAAGCAGAGTTAGATTTTTTAGTTGAGTGGTTAGCGGCGTCATATTCTTTTTTATCCGCTTTTTCCATGATTACACGAAGAGAACCGTTTAATTCAACTTTAGTACCTTCGTTGTCATAAACTACTGCTGCGTTTGCTGCTGAAGCGGCAAATGCAGTAACGATTAATGCTGCTAGTGTCTTTTTCATAATTGTTATTCCTTTTGGTTGTTACCTATGATTTTTGATTGAAGCAATTTTTCATAAAAAGTTCAATCTCCGAAATAGACGTCGCAAATATTACAAAATAAACCTATAGTGTCAATGGGAGGATCTCTTCCAATTTTCTAAAATCCGATCAAGATCACATTTTTCACACAAAAAAGGACATTTTTTAATCAAAAACATCCTTTCACATCGAACTTTTCAGAATTTTGTCTATACAACTCTCTCTCTATTTTGAGCAATTTGTTCTTCTTTTTTATTCATTTTCGAAGAAATAATGAATATTTTTTGAGCAGACTAAGCACATTCCACCGAAAATGAAATCACTTCTTTAATACTTTCTGCGCCTAATGCAATCATAATTAAACGATCGACCCCTAAAGCCACACCAGAAGTATTTGGAATACCTGCTTGTAATGCCCCTAGAAAACGATAGTCAATTTCACGCTGTGGCAATCCTGCTTTTTCGCGTAGGCGATTGTCTTTTTCAAAGCGGTATTGTTGTTCTCGTGCATCGGTGAGCTCATGGAAACCGTTGGCTAACTCTAAGCCTTTATAATAGAACTCAAAACGTTCTGCCACACGGCTATCTTCTGGGCTAAGTTGTGCAAGTGCGGCTTGGGAAGAAGGGAAATGATAAACCGCAACAGGTGCTTCTTGTCCGATTTTAGGCTCTACCACTTCACTGAATAGAAATTGTAATAAGGTATCACGATCTTCATCTTCATCTGCCATAAAGTTGTGTTTACGTGCGGCTTCCACCAGTTCTTGACGAGTCGCTGACAATGGATCTAATCCGACATATTCTTGGAAAACAAACTGATAACTTAAGGTTTCTGCCGGTTTACAATCGAGGATCTGTTGTAACAAATCATCCACTTCATTCATCAGACGATACATGTCAAAGTGCGGTCGATACCATTCAAGCATGGTGAATTCCGGATTATGGCGATTGCCCGCTTCTTCATTACGAAACACTTTGCCAATTTGAAAGATCGGTCCACTGCCCGCCGCCAGTAAACGCTTCATGTGATATTCCGGACTGGTAGAAAGCCAGAGTGTTTTTGAGAGTTCATCAAAAGGGGCAACAAATTCGGTATTAAAGGTGGAAAGGTGAAGATCCGTTACGCCAAATTCACTTAAAACGGGCGTTTCCACTTCTAATAATCCACGTTCAGTAAAGAACTGACGAATATCCGCAATGATTTTGGCTCGCGCCAATAAGTTTTTAATTGAAGCGGAAGGTTGCCATTCTGTTTTTTTATCGCTAAGTGCGGTCATTTTTTTCTCCGTTTTCACCTTTAAAATGAATTAGGCTATTGTAAACAAGACTGATTTTTAACTCAATAATCCGACTAAATCATTCTTAAACGCAAACGGTTATCATCTATAAATATATAAAAAATTAACTTTTTTGAGTTAGATCACACTTTTGATATTTTATCCGTTTATTCGGGAAAAAAAGTTACTAATTTGTAAACAAAAGTGGCAGAATTACCACAAGCCCCTATTAATTTAGGGCGTTTTATTTTTTTACTTTCTATATGATTGGAGGATATCGTGCAAACGGTTAATGTCGATATTGCTATTGTTGGTGCCGGTGGCGGCGGTTTACGTGCAGCAATTGCAGCAGCAGAAGCAAATCCTAACTTAAAGATCGCATTAGTTTCTAAGGTTTATCCTATGCGTAGCCATACGGTTGCAGCAGAAGGTGGTGCGGCCGCAGTAATTAAAGAGGAAGATTCCTACGATAAACACTTCCACGATACCGTTGCTGGTGGTGACTGGTTATGTGAACAAGATGTGGTGGAATACTTCGTTGAACATTCTCCAGTGGAAATGACTCAACTTGAACGTTGGGGTTGCCCTTGGAGCCGCAAAGCAGATGGCGATGTGAACGTGCGTCGTTTCGGTGGAATGAAAATCGAGCGTACTTGGTTCGCGGCAGATAAAACCGGTTTCCACTTATTACATACTCTTTTCCAAACATCCATTCAATATCCACAAATTCAACGCTTTGACGAGCACTTCGTTTTAGACATCTTAGTTGATGATGGCCATGCTCGCGGTATGGTAGCGATGAATATGATGGAAGGTTCACTTGTTCAAATCAACGCAAATGCGGTTGTGATTGCAACTGGTGGTGGCTGTCGTGCATTTAAATTCAACACCAACGGCGGTATCGTAACTGCTG
>CAUETL010000121.1:0-5488 GCA_959020685.1 Parahaemophilus parainfluenzae
AGGTTCAAGTGTGGGTTTAACGAAAGTAAAAGCAGTTGAAGAATTAAAAAGTGCGGTCGATTATGCGCTTAAATTTGATAACACCATTTTGATTGAGGAATGGTTAGCGGGTGATGAACTAACTGTGCCTGTTTTAGGTGGCGAAGTATTGCCGGCTGTTCGCATTGTGCCGGAAGGTGAGTTCTATGATTACGATGCGAAATATATTTCAGATAACACTCAATATTTTTGTCCTGCGGGTCTTTCAGCTGAACGTGAGCAAGAATTAGCGAAATTAGTTAAACGTGCTTATGACGTAGTAGGTTGTCGTGGCTGGAGCCGCATTGATGTGATGACTGATGCAAAAGGTAATTTCCGTTTAGTCGAAGTGAACACAAACCCTGGCATGACAAGTCACAGTTTATTCCCTAAATCTGCGTCAACAGTCGGTATTTCATTTGAACAACTCGTCGTGAAAATTTTGGAGTTGAGTGCGTAATGAATGTAATTAAGCGCAAAAATACACCGCCAACGCAATTTGGTCGCTCATCTAACGGAGAGGGTAAATTCCGTTTTATGCTGCAGATTAAACTTGCTTTGGTGTTACTTTGTGCGGGGCTAGGGTATTTTGTTTATTCAAACTGGCAAAGTTGGCTCGAAAGCTTAGACGGTGATAGAAAAATCACGGCCTATGCATTAGTGGGCCAAAATGAATTTACCACTTATCCGGATGTGCAAGATGTATTACTCAAAATGGGTTCACTTAAGGGCTTCTGGGGACAAGACGTTAAGCAAATTCAAGAGCAGCTTGAAACGATTCCTTGGGTAAAAGGTGCTGTAGTTCGTAAAATTTGGCCAAATCGTTTAAGTATTTGGTTATCAGAATATCAGCCAGTTGCAATTTGGAATAAAACAGAGTTCGTCACAAAAGAGGGAACTGTTTTCCAATTGCCGATGGATAAGTTAAAAGAAAAAGCTTTACCTTATTTAGGTGGCCCGGATTATCAAAGCTTGAAGGTCTTAGAGGCTTGGAATCAAATTTTTGCTGATTTTAAAGCGAAAAATTTGGTGGTTAAAGGTGTGACAATTGATGATCGTGGTGCGTGGCAAGTTACGCTAGATAATGATATAGTATTGAAACTTGGGCGCGGAGATTGGAAACCAAAATTAGATCGATTTGTAACGATTTATCCACAAATTGAAGTGCCTGAAGGTAAACGAATTGATTATGTAGATTTGAGATATGCATCTGCATCAGAAGCGGTTGGATTGACAGAGAAATAAAAATAATTCATTGGGTGTAATAAGAAAATGGCAAAAGAGTTGGAACCGAAAGTAATTGTAGGTCTTGAAGTTGGTACATCAAAAGTTGTTGCTGTCGTTGGGGAAGTGCTTCCTGATGGCGTAGTAAATGTACTTGGCGTGGGCAGTTGTCCATCAAAAGGGATTGATCGTGGCAGTATTACTGATTTAGATGCCGTTGTTAATTCTATCCAACGTGCCATTGAAGCAGCTGAATCAATGGCTGATTGCCAAATTATGAGCGTGACACTTGCGATTACAGGTGAACATATTCAAAGCCTGAATGAGAGCGGCTTTGTTGCTATTTCTGAAAATGAAGTAACTCAAGATGAAATTGATGATGCTTTACATACAGCGAGCTCAGTAAAATTACCTGAGGGTCTTTCTTTATTACACATCATTCCACAAGAATATGCCGTAGATAAACAAGTTAATATTAAAAATCCACTAGGTTTACAAGGTGTTCGTTTAAAAGCAAACGTACACTTAATTGCGTGTCACCAAGACTGGCAAAATAACTTGAAAAAAGCAGTTGAGCGTTGCGGATTACAAGTTGATAAAGTCGTGTTCTCCGGCTTTGCTGCAACACATTCTGTTTTAACTGAAGATGAAAAAGATCTTGGTGTTTGCTTAGTTGATTTCGGTGCAGGCACCATGAATATGATGGTTTACACCAATGGCTCATTGCGTTTCAGCAAGGTTATTCCTTATGCAGGAAATATTGTAACGAACGATATTGCTCATGCATGTACCGTTTCTCGTGCAGAGGCAGAGCGCATTAAAGTGAATTATGCGAGTGCATTGTATCCGGCACGTTTACATGGTGATAAGAAAATTGAAGTGGCAAGTATTGGTGGTCGAGCACCACGCGCTTTAACAAAAAGTGATTTATCTTTAATCACTTCAGCAAGATATATTGAACTATTAGGCGTTGTTAAGGACGAATTAGATAAGCTCAAAGCAGATTTAGAAACTAAACATATTAAATTTGAATTAATTGCGGGTGTTGTTATCACCGGTGGTGGAGCACAGATTGAAGACTTAAAAGATTGTGCATCAAGTGTATTTGGTTGTCAGGTGCGTATTGGTAGTCCATTAAATATTACGGGTTTAACAGATTATGTGAATCGCCCACAATATTCAACTGTAGTGGGATTACTACAATACCATCATCAAAATAGTGATAATGATCCTGTGGATAGTAACTATGGTGATGAAGCATTAGGAAAAAAATTCTGGAAAGGCCTTAAAAATATTTTCAATAAAGTGAAATCAGAATTTTGATCATTTTGGCTTTTTCATTTACAATAGAAAAAATTTAACTTTTATTAATGTGCTAGCAGAGTATTAGCAGTAACGGAGAACAGCAAATGTTATACCCAGAGTATGGTGATTTTGAAGAGCAAACAGGTGCACTGATTAAGGTTGTCGGTGTCGGTGGAGGCGGCGGTAACGCAGTTAACCACATGGTTGCTAACATGGTGCAACAAGAATTCAATGGTAATTTCTTGGGCGAAAGTGCAATTGATAGCGAAGAACACGGTAAAATCGTATTCTATGCGGTGAATACCGATGCGCAAGCATTACGCAAAAGCCAAGTTCAACAAACTGTACAAATCGGTGGGGCAACAACGAAAGGTCTTGGTGCGGGCGCAAACCCAAATGTAGGTCGTAAAGCGGCTGAAGATGACCAAGAAGAAATCCGTAAAATGCTTGAAGGTGCAGACATGGTCTTTATCGCAGCCGGTATGGGCGGTGGTACAGGTACTGGTGCCGCACCAATCGTCGCTAAAGTTGCAAAAGAATTAGGCATTTTAACTGTTGCTGTTGTTACTAAGCCATTTAGCTTTGAAGGCAAAAAACGTATGCAATTTGCTGAATTAGGGATTAAAGATCTTTCACAATACGTGGATTCAATGATCATTATTCCTAACCAACAAATCCAAAAAGTTCTCCCGAAAAATGCAACGTTAATTGATGCTTTTGCTGCTGCAAATGACGTATTACGTAACTCTGTTATGGGCATCTCCGATATGATTACCTCTCCTGGTTTAATCAACGTGGACTTTGCAGACGTAAGAACTGTTATGTCGGAAATGGGCCAAGCAATGATTGGTTTCGGTTCAGCTCAAAGTGAACCAGGTGCAGGTCGTGCAGAAGAAGCGGCGCGTCTTGCGATTAAAAATGATTTAT
Source organism: Parahaemophilus parainfluenzae (assembly GCA_959020685.1). Taxonomy (GTDB): domain Bacteria; phylum Pseudomonadota; class Gammaproteobacteria; order Enterobacterales; family Pasteurellaceae; genus Haemophilus_D; species Haemophilus_D parainfluenzae_T. The sequence continues at coordinate 3,475 of CAUETL010000121.1, forward strand.
TAGAGAAAGTCGATCTTTCTAATGCTAAAGGTATTCTTGTTAATATTACCTCAGGTATGGATCTCGGCTTTGACGAATTTAACGTGGTGGGTGACACAGTAGGTAGCTTTGCATCAGAAGACGCGACTATCGTTGTAGGTACCAGTTTGGTCCCTGAAATGAGCAATGAAATTCGTGTAACGATCGTTGCAACAGGTTTGGGTGATGTTGTTGCGGCTGAGCCGGTAGTGATTGCTCGTCCTCAAGCAGCAGTACAACAAGCGCCAGTTCAACAACCTGTAGCACAAGAGACGATTCAGCCACAACCGCCAGTTGGTTTACATGGTTTAGATGCATTAAGACATAATCCACAGCCAGAACCAGCACAGGAACAAAATCCGCAATACGGTAACTTAAATAAACCGCTTGATCCAAGCCGTTTAGAACAGTTAAGAAATAATCCTAATTTCTTTAATCCGGCATCATTTGGTCGTGATGAGAAATAAGAGTAGAAGTAATCTTGTTGTGAAGCAATAAGGTAAAAGAGATGATTAAACAAAGAACATTAAAACAAAGCATTAAAGTCACAGGTGTAGGCTTACATAGCGGCAAAAAAGTAACGTTAACGTTGCGTCCGGCTATGCCAAATACTGGCGTGATTTACTGCCGTACTGATCTTAATCCGCCGGTGACTTTCCCTGCGAATGCGGATTCAGTGCGCGATACAATGCTTTGTACTGCACTTGTGAATGAACAAGGTGTGCGTGTTTCAACCGTAGAACACTTAAACGCAGCATTAGCAGGTTTAGGTATCGATAATATTATTATTGAAGTTGATGCACCTGAAATTCCAATCATGGACGGTAGTGCAAGCCCATTCATTTACTTGCTTTTAGACGCAGGTATTGAAGAACAAAATGCACCGAAGAAATTTATTCGTATTAAGAAAAATGTACGAGTAGAAGATGGTGATAAATGGGCAGAATTTAAACCTTACAATGGTTTCCGTTTAGATTTCACAATTGACTTTAATCATCCTGCGATTAGTAAAAATGTACGTAATTATGTAATGGATTTCTCTGCACAAGCATTCGTACATCAAATTAGTCGAGCAAGAACCTTCGGTTTCATGAAAGATATTGAATATCTTCAATCTCAAGGTCTTGCATTAGGTGGTAGCTTAGATAATGCTATCGTATTAGATGATTACCGTATCTTAAATGAAGACGGATTACGCTTCAGAGATGAATTAGTTCGCCACAAGATGCTTGATGCGATTGGTGATCTGTATATGTGTGGCTATAACATCATCGGTGATTTCAAAGCTTATAAATCGGGTCACGGTTTAAATAATAAGTTACTCCGTGCTGTACTTGCTGATCAGGAAGCGTGGGAATTTGTTACCTTTGAAGATAAGAAACAAGTTCCACAAGGTTATGTTGCACCTGCGCAGGTACTCATCTAACAATGTTTTGTTGAAAAGCTATACTTCTTCGGGAGTATAGCTTTTTTATTTCCCATCTGGCTCTATTATTTTTGTTTTCTGCGAAGGTAAAGAGCGGTCAAAAATAGAGGTATTTTTATATGAAAAAATTATTTACCGTGCTTCCTCTTGTGCTAGCAACTTCTGCGGCAATGGCATATGAACAGGATAAAACCTATCAATTTACCATATTGCACACTAATGATACGCACGGACATTTTTGGCCGAATGCAAAAGGTGAATATGGCTTTCCAGCACATAAAACAATTGTTAATCGCGTAAAAGCAGAAGTCGAGCAAAAAGGTGGATCTCTCGTTTTATTAAATGCGGGTGATTTCAATACAGGTGTGCCAGAGTCTGATATGCAAACAGCAGAACCCGATATTAAAGCAATGAATGCGATGGGCTATGAAGCAACCGTATTAGGTAACCACGAGTTTGATAATCCATTACAAGTACTGGATATGCAAGAAAAATGGGCAAACTTCCCATTTTTATCAGCAAACGTGATTAACACCAAAACTGGTAAAACCTTAGTTAAACCTTATACCA
>CAUETL010000122.1:0-5379 GCA_959020685.1 Parahaemophilus parainfluenzae
ACCGTAATTCACCGGTCGCGCAGCCACAATCGGCACACCGTAAAGCGTGACTTTCTCATCTGCAATCACCGCTCCACGAGATTTAGACCAACGCGGTTCAGAATAGGATTTTTTAATTAAATGCTCGGCAAGTGGTTCGATCCATTCTGGCTCGATTTCCGCCACCATACGCCCCCAAAGTTTGGAGGTTTCCACTAACTCTGCCGCCATCACCCATTTCGGTTGTTTTTTGAAAAGCACAGAATTGGGGAAAATCGCAAAATGAGCATTACGTGCGCCAAGATATTGTTGTTTCTCTGCTTCTTTTAAACCAATATGAGAAAGCAAGCCGCTTAAAAGTGCGGTATGAATTTGCTGATATTCTGCTTTTTCAGAATTAATCGGCAAGCCCATTTCACGCACGGTTAAACGAATTTGATGATAAATATCCTGCCATTCGCGAATGCGTAAATAATTTAAGAAATCCTTTTGGCATTGACGACGGAATTGGTTTTTACTTAATTCTTTTTGTTGTTCTTGTAGATAACGCCAAAGATTGAGGAAAGCCAAGAAATCCGATTTTTTATCGGCAAAACGACGATGTTTTTCATCGGAAGCTTGCTGTTTTTCTTGTGGACGCTCGCGAGGATCTTGAATGGATAACGCGGCAACAATAATCATCACTTCATGCAACGCACCTTGTGAGACAGCGGTCAGCAACATCTTCGCTAAACGAGGATCTACAGGGAGTTGAGCTAATTGACGACCTACTGCGGTTAATTGACGTTTCTCGCCCGCTTTGGTGCGAACCATTTCAAAAGCACCTAATTCTTCCAACAGTTTTATACCATCTTGAATATGGCGTTTATCTGGGGCATCCACAAATGGGAAGGCTTCAATATCATCCAAACCCAATGCTGTCATTTGCAAAATAACGGAGGCTAAATTGGTGCGCAGAATTTCAGGATCGGTAAACTCTGGACGAGAATTAAAATCCTCTTCCGAATATAAACGAATACAAATCCCTTCACTTACACGACCACAACGACCTTTACGCTGATTCGCAGAAGCCTGTGAAATGGGTTCAATCGGTAAACGTTGCACTTTGGTGCGATAGCTATAACGGGAAATGCGTGCTGTACCTGGGTCAATCACATATTTAATGCCCGGCACGGTCAATGAGGTTTCTGCGACGTTGGTCGCTAATACAATGCGATTTAATCCGCTCGGATGGAAAATTTTATTCTGTTCTTGTGCAGACAAGCGTGCAAAGAGCGGTAGAATTTCCGTGTGTTTTAGATTTTGTTTTTGTAAAGCTTCGGCGGTATCACGAATTTCTCGCTCACCGTTCATAAAGATCAAAATATCGCCCCGACCTTCCGCTTGCAGTTCATCCACCGCATTAAGAATGCCTTGTAGCTGATCTTGTTCGTCTTCTTCTACTACGGGACGATAACGCACTTCAACAGGATAGGTTCTGCCTGAGACTTCGATAATCGGGGCATTGTTGAAATGTTTGGAAAAACGTTCCACATCAATGGTCGCGGAAGTGATGATAAGTTTCAAATCACGACGACGTGGTAAAAGCTGTTTTAGATAACCAAGAATAAAATCATTGTTCAGGCTTCGTTCGTGGGCTTCATCGATAATCAAACAAGAATATTGATTGAGAAAACGATCGTTTTGAATTTCTGCTAACAGGATCCCGTCAGTCATCAATTTGATTTGTGTATCATCACTGATTTGATCGTTAAAACGAACCTTATAACCAACTAAACCGCCAAGTTCTGTTTCCAGTTCTTCCGCAATACGCGCCGCCACAGAGCGTGCAGCAATACGGCGAGGTTGAGTATGACCAATCATGCCCAAATTGCCGAAACCTAATTCCAAACACATTTTTGGCAATTGGGTGGTTTTACCTGAACCGGTTTCCCCTGCCACTACAATGACCTGATGTTCAGAAAGCAGTTTTTGAATTTCTGCTTTACGTTGGCTAACCGGTAAACTCTCTGGAAAAACAATCGGATTTTTGACCGCACTTTTACGATTTTCTACACGTAATTGGGCCTGTTCAATCTGAAGCTGAATTTCAGCAGCCACAGCTTGTTGAGCTTCTTGGCTTTTAATTTTTCCAATACCATGAATGCGGGCAGATAAACGACGTTGATCCACCAGCATGATATCCTTGAGTTTCGAAAAGAGAGATTGTTGTATCGGGTTTAATTCACGTCTGACTGATTTATTCTTCATATCTATTTACTTTTAAAACCACCGTAAGCCAAGCAAAGCCAACCAATTAAAAATAACGTTCCGCCAATTGGTGTTACCCAAACAAGGAATTTGCCTGCCCCAAGGGCAAGTGCATAAAGACTGCCGCTAAAAAGAAGGATTCCGTACGTCCAACTCCCTGCAGCAACATTAGCCATTTTGTTGGTAACCAATGACTCACGGCACAATTGCAAAATGCCAATCGATAAAATGGCGATAGTGTGGAATATTTGATATTTCACACCGGTTTCAATCCACGCCAATTCTTTAGGTTCTAAAACTTTGCTTAATCCATGAGCGGCAAAAGCACCAATACTCACACATAAAAAGCCGCTCAACGCGGCAATAAATAACCATTTATTTTTCATCTAAAATTTTCCTACTAATATCGCTAAAATACCGGCGGCGATAAGTGGACCTACCGGAATCCCACCTAAGAAAGACACACCAATAATCGTACCAATTAATAATCCAGTCACTAAAACGGGTTGTTCTCCCATTAATGGCACGCCTTTGCCTGCAAGCCACGCCACTAACGCCCCGATTAAAATAGAGATGCCCATTTTCCAATTTAAAAATGAACTGAGATCGGGCAGTTGGATTTTCCCCGAGACTAACGGCGCAAGCACACCAATCGTTAAAATGATGATCCCAATTTTTATCCCGTATTGCTCAAGTATGGGAATGTATTTGGATAATAAGGTTTGCTGCATGATTAATAACACAGCCGCTGAGATGGTGATTGCGCTGTTTTGACTCATTAAACCTAAAATGATTAAGAAAACCAACAACAACGCTACCATATTGAATTGTAATGACATAATACCTCTAAAGTGCGGTCAGAAAAATGACCATTTTTGGCATGTAAAGTTTTTGTAAATTATACCAATTTCTTGCTTTTCTGTGTTTTTTATTTACCCAAAAAAAGCTAGAATACAAAAGAACTTACTTCTCATCCTCCCTGTTTTTACTAAGGTTCCTTTGCCCTATGTCGAATGTCGTCAGCCCTGAATTGATTAAAACTGTTGTTCTACTCGCCACCAGCGTAACCATCGTGCCGCTTTTTAAGCGTATTGGCTTAGGTAGCGTATTAGGTTATTTAGTGGCAGGCTGTTTAATTGGTCCTTCGGTATTTGGCATGATAGAAGATGCGGAATCAGTTCTCCATATGGCGGAACTGGGCGTGGTGATGTTCTTATTCATTATCGGTTTGGAAATGCACCCCGAACGTTTATGGGCGATGAGAAAAGCAATTTTCGGGCGAGGTTTTCTACAAGTAGGGTTATGTGGCGCACTACTCACCTTTGCCGGTATCTATATCTTAAATCTTCCTAAAGAAGTCGCGTTTATTGCAGGTATGGGCTTTACGCTCTCCTCTACTGCTATCGTAATGCAGGTATTAGAAGAACGCGGCATTACGAATACACCAAAAGGCCAACGGGTGATTTCAACCTTAATTTTTGAAGATTTATCCATTGTGCCATTATTGGCTTCTATTGCCTTTTTAACGCCTGAAACCAAACATATTGAACATCAAACCAACTGGACATCCATTGCTATTGCACTCGGTGCTGTTGTGGGTTTAGTGGTTGCGGGTAAATGGTTAATGAACCCTATTTTCCGCTTAATTTCAAAAGCTCACATTCGTGAAATGATGACAGCTGCCGCCTTGCTTGTGGTATTAGGCGCCGCCTTAGCCATGGAAGCGAGCGGACTTTCAATGGCGATGGGCGCATTCGTCGCCGGTGTGATGCTTTCAGAATCGGCATTCCGTCACCAACTCGAAGCGGATATTGAACCGTTCCGTGGTCTATTGCTCGGTCTTTTCTTTATGGGCGTAGGGATGTCACTTGATTTAACCTTGGTGTTCGACAATGCACTTTGGTTATTAGGTATCGTGTGCCTTTATATCATCGGCAAAGCCTTAGCCGTTTACACTGTTGCACGTATTACGAAACTTGATCGAAAAGAATCCGCTGGACGAATGACCATTATGGCGCACGGTGGTGAATTTGCATTCGTACTCTTCTCTGCCGCGACTACGGCTGGTGTAATGACAAAAGATCAAAATGCAACTTTTACTGCAGCTGTCATTATTTCGATGCTATTCTCCCCATTGATTGGTTTATTGATGCGTAAAATCAACCAACGTAAATCAACAAATCAAGAGGAAAAAGTCGATACGAGCGATCTTGATCCAATTGTGGATTTAGAAGATAGCGTACTCGTGATTGGTTTTGGTCGTTTCAGTCAAATCGTCTGTCAATCGCTTCTTGTTCGTGGCATTAACGTATCGGTGATTGACCGTAACATCGAAAACATCCGTGCGGCAGCCAAATTTGGTTTTAAAGTTTATTACGGTGATGGTATTCGTCTTGATGTGTTACGTGCTGCCGGTATCGAAAAAGCGAAATGTGTCGTCATCGGGATTAACGATACAGATCGTATTGAAAGCATTGTTCAGAACTTGAAAGATGCTTATCCGAAACTCCCTATTTTGGCGCGAACTTATGACCGTAAAACAACAGTAAGCCTGATTAAACGAGACGTAGACTTTATTGTACGTGAAACCTTTGAGTCTGCACTTACGCTCAGCCATGCAACATTAATGCAATTAGGTATCAATAAAATTGAAGCGGATGAAGTGATTGCAGAAGTTCGTTACTTAGATCAAGAACGATTGAATGAAGAAGTTTTGCATGGTTTTTCTACGGACATCATCCGAAAATATTGGATGCCTAAACCTTTCATTAAACCACATTCTGATGCTGAAGCACTAAACGAAGAAACGGCTGAGATTTTAGAAAAAGAAGATGACACCAATGACGAAGCAGCGGTTGAAACCCTTCTTCATGATGATTCTGAAGCCGAAAAACAAAAAGAAGTCGAATAATAAAAAAGCCCGATAAATCATTATCGGGCTTTTTGTTAGGCTTTCATTGTTACAATCCAGCAATTGTGGATTTGTTTATTACGCTCAAAATCAAGTGGTAAGGTTTTCGCTGAAATTTCGACCGCACTTAATCCCAATTCATCTAACGCCTCAAAATCCATTTTAAAACCTCGTTTATTGTTCGAGAACACGATGGTGCCGTTAGGGCGTAAAATACGTTTGAGATTACGCATTAATTT
>CAUETL010000123.1:0-5295 GCA_959020685.1 Parahaemophilus parainfluenzae
ATCGTCATGGAGCAAGATTCCCGTCTTACAATTCCATTATTGCCGGGGGCGATAATGCCTGTATCTTGCACTACACTGAAAATGATCAACCTTTGAAAGATGGCGATCTTGTGTTAATTGATGCTGGTTGTGAATTTGCTATGTATGCAGGTGATATCACACGTACATTCCCGGTGAACGGTAAATTTACTCAGCCACAACGTGAGATTTATGAATTAGTTTTAAAAGCACAAAAACGTGCGATTGAGCTATTAGTGCCTGGTAATTCAATTAAACTGGCAAATGATGAAGTGATCCGTATTAAAACTCAAGGCTTGGTGGATTTAGGCATTCTGAAAGGGGATGTCGATAAGCTGATTGAAGAAAAAGCTTATCGTCAATTTTATATGCATGGTTTAGGCCATTGGCTTGGCTTGGATGTGCACGATGTTGGCCGTTATGATGATGAACGTAGCCGTACACTTGAAGTAGGGATGATCATCACAGTTGAGCCAGGTATTTATATTTCAGAAGAGGCGGATGTGCCTGCTCAATATAAAGGCATTGGCGTGCGTATCGAGGATAACTTGCTCATGACAGAATATGGCAATAAAAATCTGACCGCGGCGGCACCAAAAGAAATCGATGACATTGAAAATTTAATGAAAAATTGAGAAGAATTCTCAAAAATGTGATCTAGTGCAAGTTTTTTGTCCAGTTAAGCTGCTAATATACTGTCAGATAAAAAAGACCAATCAAATCAGTAAGGAGTCGATTATGTACAAACACGTTTTAGTTGCGGTAGATCTTTCTGACGAAAGTGAATTTCTACTCAAAAAAGCCGTGGGAATTGCAAAACGTAATGATGCGCAACTTTCCATTATTCATGTAGATGTAAACTTCTCGGATCTCTATACTGGTTTAATTGATGTCAATATGTCATCAATGCAAGATAGAATCTCGAGCGAAACCCAAAAAGCGCTAATTAATTTAGCGGAACATGCTGGTTATCCAATAAAAGAAAAATTGAGCGGTAGCGGTGATTTAGGTCAAGTTTTGACAGACGCTATTGATCAGTATGATGTAGATCTACTAGTGACAGGTCATCACCAAGATTTCTGGAGTAAATTGATGTCTTCAACACGTCAAGTGATGAATACTATTAAAATTGATATGTTGGTTGTGCCACTTCGCGACGAATAGTGATCAAAAATTATTTTAGCTCTATTAAAATAACGTAAATTTTAACCGCACTTCTCAATCAATGCAGTAGAGTGCGGTTTTCTTTTTTAAGATCAGTGAAAAAGCCTTTTTCTCTAGGTCAAAATATGCAAGAATAGTGAGCTTTTTTATAAATCGTGATCGAGATAGAGACACAAGGTTTTATCAATGAAAACAACAGCAGAAATTAGACAGTCATTCCTTGATTTTTTCCATAGCAAGGGGCATCAGGTCGTCGCAAGTAGTTCACTTGTACCTGAAAACGATCCGACATTGCTTTTTACCAATGCCGGGATGAACCAATTTAAAGACGTGTTCCTTGGTATGGACAAACGTCCTTACTCACGTGCGACAACTGCACAACGTTGTGTGCGCGCAGGTGGTAAGCATAATGACTTAGAAAACGTCGGTTATACGGCGCGTCACCATACTTTCTTTGAAATGCTCGGCAACTTCAGTTTTGGCGACTATTTCAAACATGATGCGATTAATTTTGCCTGGGAGTATTTGACTTCTCCACAATGGCTCGGGTTACCAAAAGAAAAATTATGGGTAACCGTGTATGAAACCGATAATGAAGCTTATGATATTTGGCATAAAGAAGTTGGTGTGCCAGCAGAACGTATTATTCGTATCGGTGATAACAAAGGTGCGCCTTATGCATCAGATAACTTCTGGGCAATGGGTGACACAGGTCCTTGTGGTCCATGTACTGAAATTTTTTACGATCACGGTGATCACATTTGGGGTGGCCCTCCAGGCTCACCAGAAGAAGATGGTGACCGCTATATTGAAATTTGGAACGTGGTATTCATGCAGTTTAACCGTCTAGCAGACGGTACCATGGAAAAATTACCGCGCCCATCGGTTGATACAGGGATGGGTTTAGAGCGTATTTCTGCTGTATTACAGCACGTAAACTCTAACTATGAGATCGATATTTTCCAAAAATTAATTGCAAAAACAGCAGAAATCGTCGGAACAACAGATTTAACTAATAAATCATTACGCGTAATTGCTGACCACATTCGTTCTTGTGCATATTTAATTGCAGATGGCGTGATTCCATCAAACGAAGGTCGTGGTTATGTATTACGTCGTATTATTCGTCGTGCAGTGCGTCATGGCCACTTGTTAGGGGCAAAAGAAGCGTTCTTCTATAAACTTGTGCCAACCTTAATTGAAGTCATGGCGGAAGCTGGCAAAGAAGTTAAAGAAAAACAAGCCAATGTAGAAAAATTACTTCGTTTAGAAGAAGAACAGTTTGCTCGCACATTAGAGCGCGGATTAAGCTTATTAGACGATGCGCTTGCTCGAGTGAAAGATGGTGTGTTGTCAGGTGAAGTCGCCTTTAAACTTTATGATACTTATGGCTTCCCACTTGATTTAACTGCAGATGTATGTCGTGAACGTAATATTGCAATTGATGAAGCAGGTTTTGAGCGTGAAATGGAAGCGCAACGCCTACGCGCACAATCTGCAAGCCAATTCGGCATGGATTACAACAGTGTTATTCGTGTAGAAGGTGAAACAAAATTTGAAGGCTATACTGAATCAGAATCTTTAGCCAAAGTGACCGCACTTTTCCATGATGGTAAATCAGTAGAGAGTATTACTGCAGGTCAAAGTGCCGTGGTGATTTTAGAAAACACCCCATTCTATGCAGAATCAGGTGGTCAAATTGGTGATAGCGGTTATTTAACCTCTCAAGGTATTCAGTTTAATGTAAAAGATACTCAAAAATATGGTCAAGTATTTGGTCATATTGGTGAGTTAGAGCAAGGTACTTTAAAAGTCGGACAAACAGTCAATGCGGTTGTAGATGCAGCAAGACGTCATCAAACGTCACTTAACCATTCAGCTACACACTTATTACATGCCGCATTGCGTCAAGTTTTAGGTCACCATGTAGTGCAAAAAGGATCGTTAGTATCCGATACCGCATTACGTTTTGACTTTGCTCATCCGGAAGCGATTACCAAAGCACAGCTTAACGAAATTGAAACGTTGGTAAACCAAAAAGTACGTGAGAATTTTGTGGTTCAAACGGACGTAATGGATATCGAAACGGCAAAAGCAAAAGGTGCAATGGCGTTATTCGGTGAAAAATATGCTGATGTGGTACGTGTTTTAACAATGGGAGATTTCTCCGTTGAACTTTGTGGTGGCATTCATGCTAAACGTACCGGTGATATCGGTTTATTTAAAATTGTGGCGGAAACTGCAGTTGCAGCAGGTGTTCGTCGTATTGAAGCGGTAACGGGTGAAAATGCAATTAATTGGTTACATAACCAACAACGCATTCTTACTCAAAGTGCAGATTTGTTTAAATCTGACGTTAATACCCTTGTTGAGAAAATTCAGCAACTTCAAGATAAAGCGAAGAAAGCAGAAAAAGAATTACAAGGATTAAAAGAAAAAGCCGCAATGCAAGCGGGTTCCGATTTAGTGAAAAGTGCGGTTAAAATAAATGATGTTTCTGTAATCGTGCATCAACTAGACGGAATTGAAACTAAATCGTTACGTGTGATGGTTGATGATTTAAAAAATCAACTTGGTTCAGGCGTAATTGTATTTGCATCTATTTTAGATGATAAAGTCAACCTCGTCGTTGGCGTAACAAGCGATTTAACTACTAAAGTGAAGGCTGGTGAGCTAGTGAATTTAATGGCTCAGCAAGTTGGCGGGAAAGGCGGTGGTCGCCCTGATATGGCAATGGCAGGAGGCTCCCAACCAGAAAATGTGAATCTAGCATTAACTGTCGCACAAAACTGGTTAAGCAATAATCTGTAGTACAAGCAGGTCGGTGGGATGCCGATCTTTACTTGATTGATAGGGATATCTAATAAATGCAAACTAAGGAGATAAAAGATGTTAATCTTAACTCGAAAAGTTGGCGAAAGTGTTCTCATTGGAGACGATATTTCTATCACGGTTTTGAGTGTACGTGGAAACCAAGTCAAACTCGGTGTGCAAGCGCCTAAAGAAGTATCCGTTCACCGAGAGGAAATTTACCAACGAATTCTGCAGTCAAAAGATGAACATATAGATGGGGCATCTTAGACCAACGAGTTTTATGAATGTTTTACATTCTATTTATAATTTAATTAACGTTTTTTCAAAAAATTAAACCCATTGGTTTGCAAGATTTTAAAAATAACGGAATTTGAGTTATAAAGGTAGAGAAGGAACTTTTCCAACTTAAATCTATCAAAATTTAATAAATAATGACCGCACTTTTGTGTTACAGAAGTGTGGTCATTGAATATTTAAACAAAAAGGAAAATCAATGAAAGCAATTATTCCCGTAGCCGGTCTAGGCACCCGTATGTTGCCAGCAACAAAAGCGATTCCAAAAGAAATGTTAACGCTTGTGGATAAACCACTGATTCAATATGTTGTGAATGAGTGTGTCGCAGCAGGAATTAAAGAAATCGTGTTAGTTACACATTCTTCTAAAAATGCGATTGAAAACCACTTTGATACGTCTTTTGAGTTGGAAACCATGCTTGAGAAACGTGTTAAACGTCAACTTCTGGAAGAGGTTCGTTCTATTTGTCCTAAAGATGTGACCATTATGCACGTTCGCCAAGGTAATGCGAAAGGTTTAGGTCATGCGGTGTTATGCGGTCGCCCTGTCGTTGGAAACGAGCCATTTGCAGTGGTTTTACCTGATGTGCTTTTAGCGGATTTTACGGCAAATCAAAAGAAAGAAAATCTTTCTGCGATGATTAAACGTTTTAAAGAAACCAAAGCGAGCCAAATTATGGTTGCGCCTGTTGCCGCTGATGAGGTGAGTAGCTATGGTATTGCAGATTGTGGTGGCGTAGAGTTAAAAGGTGGTGATAGTGTCAAAATTAACAGCATTGTTGAAAAACCATCTATTGAAGATGCACCATCAAATCTTGCCGTTGTTGGTCGTTATGTGTTCTCTGCTGAAATCTGGGACTTATTAGAAAAAACACCAGTTGGTGTGGGCGATGAAATCCAATTAACCGATGCAATCGATATGCTTATTGAGAAAGAGACCGTTGAAGCGTTCCATATGACAGGCAGAAGCTTTGACTGTGGTGACAAGATTGGCTATATGGAAGC
>CAUETL010000124.1:0-5175 GCA_959020685.1 Parahaemophilus parainfluenzae
GTGGGGGGTCTGTGTTTTCCCGTAATCAAGAAGCCCCAGGTGAAATCGAACCTTACCAAGGTCGTGCATTTAAATCTTACCGTGGTATGGGTTCATTAGGTGCGATGGCTAAAGGCTCATCTGACCGTTACTTCCAATCTGATAACGCTGCAGACAAACTCGTACCAGAAGGTATCGAAGGTCGTATTCCATACAAAGGTTACTTAAAAGAAATTATCCACCAACAAATGGGTGGCTTACGTTCTTGTATGGGCTTAACTGGCTGCGCAACCATCGAAGAATTACGCACGAAAGCAGAATTCGTTCGCATCAGTGGTGCAGGCATTAAAGAAAGCCATGTTCACGATGTAACCATTACTAAAGAAGCACCAAACTATCGTATGGGCTAATCCGTAAGGTGGGCTTTAGCCCACCTTTTGTTGTTTTAAAGTGCGGTTGATTTTTGCAAAATTTTGAAGAAAATTGACCGTCTACACTATCAATAATAAGAGCATTATAAATGACAAACATCCACAACCATAAAATTCTGATCCTCGACTTCGGTTCACAATATACTCAGCTGATTGCGCGTCGTGTGCGTGAAATCGGTGTGTACTGCGAACTTTGGGCGTGGGATGTAACTGAAGAACAAATCCGTGAATTTAATCCAGACGGTATCATTCTTTCTGGTGGTCCAGAAAGTACCACTGAAGAAAACAGCCCGCGTGCACCTGAATATGTATTTAATGCAGGTGTGCCTGTATTGGGTATTTGTTACGGTATGCAAACCATGGCGATGCAACTTGGTGGTTTAACTGAAACCTCTGATCATCGTGAATTCGGCTATGCTTCTGTTTTAATGGATAATCCAACCGCACTTTTCGCTCATTTAAATGATGGCGACAGCAAATTAGATGTATGGATGAGCCATGGCGATAAAGTAACGCGTTTACCTGAAAACTTCCAAGTTACCGGTACGACTCCAACCTGCCCAATTGCGGCAATGTCTGATGAAAATCGTCGTTTCTACGGCGTACAATTCCACCCTGAAGTAACCCATACTAAAAAAGGCTTAGAATTATTGATGAATTTCGTGGTGAACATTTGTGGTTGCGAAACCAAATGGACAGCAGAAAACATTATCGAAGATGCCGTTGCTCGCATTAAAGAGCAAGTGGGTGATGATGAAGTGATTTTAGGTTTATCTGGTGGTGTGGACTCTTCTGTGGTTGCATTACTTTTACACCGTGCTATCGGCAAAAACTTACACTGCGTATTCGTGGATAACGGTTTACTCCGCTTACACGAAGGCGATCAAGTCATGGAAATGTTCGGTGACAAATTCGGTTTAAATATTACCCGTGTTGATGCTGAAAGCCGTTTCTTAGGCGAACTTGCTGGCGTATCCGATCCTGAGGCGAAACGCAAAATTATCGGTAAAGTGTTCGTGGATGTATTCGATGATGAATCGAAAAAACTCACTAACGTGAAATGGTTGGCACAAGGTACGATTTACCCTGACGTAATCGAATCTGCAGCAAGCAAAACTGGTAAAGCACATGTGATTAAATCACACCACAACGTAGGTGGCTTACCAGACTATATGAAACTTGGTTTAGTTGAACCTTTACGTGAATTATTTAAAGATGAAGTACGTAAAATCGGTTTAGCATTAGGCTTACCGGCTGAAATGATCAACCGCCACCCATTCCCAGGCCCAGGTTTAGGCGTGCGTGTATTAGGCGAAGTGAAAAAAGAATACTGCGATTTATTACGCCGTGCGGATGCAATCTTTATCGAAGAATTACGCAATAGCGGTTGGTATGAAAAAACCAGCCAAGCCTTCAGCGTGTTCTTGCCAGTGAAATCTGTAGGTGTGATGGGTGATGGCCGTAAATACGATTGGGTTATCTCACTACGTGCGGTAGAAACCATCGACTTTATGACCGCACATTGGGCGCATTTGCCTTATGATTTATTAGGTAAAGTATCTAACCGCATCATCAACGAAGTGAACGGCATTTCTCGCGTCGTATATGACATTAGCGGAAAACCACCAGCAACTATCGAGTGGGAATAAAAAATCACTTTTTCAAATACTTTCTAATTATTTCAATACCTCAAATAAAGCCTTGTATATCAAGGCTTTATTTATTTCATCTCATTTCTACTCTTCTCTACCCATTTCTTAATTATGACGGTATTTTAGACGGTGCTGTTTGACAAAAAATTTTTCAAGATCAAGAATACCGTCAGTTTAACGACGGTATTGGAGAATAATATGCTCACCGATAGTAAAATTAAGGCGTTAAAAGCCCCAAAAAAATTGTATAAGGTACAAGATTGAGATTCTGTCAATATTTTGGACACATTTGGGGAGAAAAATTTGAAGACTGGTGCCCTTCAGTTGCTGGACCCCTTCTACGAGATTGTAAAATGAATTTTATAATCTCGTAGAAGGGGGGCTATTAACTAAGCAATTGTTTTTCAAATTCATTCGGACAAAGATAATTTAATTTGCTGTAGCGCCTCCTCGAATTATAAAAACCTTCGATATACTTAAAAATACTGGAAAGGTAATTCATTCTCCTTTTTGTCCTCTCAAAAAATCTATAACGCCCATTGCAATTTTTTTAGATAGAATTGGTGGAACAGCATTTCCTATCTGTTTAAATGCAGCTGTTCGTGAATGTTTAAAATAAAAATCATCTGGAAACCCTTGTATTCTAGCTGCTTCTCTTACTGTAATCGAGCGATTCTGTCTTAAATCTGGATGAATATAGTAATGTCCATCCTTCGCAATATGAGCAACAACTGTATGACTAACAGAGCCATAATCTAAAGCTTTATATCTATCTAAAAAAGATGTTGTATTAGAATGCGTTTGTAGTTCTTCAGGTATATCGATATACCTTAAATTCTTACCTTTTTTCTTAGCTTTTAGTACCAATTTATATATTTTCAAATCATTTTCATTATGAGGTCTTGCAGCATGTTGTGTTAAAATATCATCTTTTTTGCGAATATATTTTTCAACAAACTGACTTGAAACATCACAACGATATTTATGAGAACTTCCTCCAGACTTTATACTTGGCAAGTCCTCAAATAATTCTTTTATAGTTGGGGCAGCCTCAACATATTTAACCAAGTAATCAAAAAATGAGTTATCGAACACTAAATCTTTTCGATGTCCGACAAGTATTAAACGTTCTCTTTTTTGTACTACACCATAATTACTTGCATCTACTATTTGATAATCTACCTTATATCCGCACTTATCAAATTCGCAAATTATTTTTGGTAAGAGTAACTCTCCTGATAAATCCTTAAAAGAAAGCAACCCTTTAACATTTTCAAAAACAAAGAACTTTGGTTTATATTTATCAAGAAAATCTAAATAATGTTTATACAGATAAATTCTTTTATCTGTAGATTTTTTCGACTTGTTATTCGCTCTACCGATTGTAGAATATGCCTGACACGGTGGCCCACCAATAATACCATCTAACTCATTATTGCCTAATCTTTGGTCAATAAATTCAAAAATCGAAGGTATGGTATCTTTACTGATTTCCTTATTCAATATATCTTTAGTTAGATCTCTTGGTATAATTGAATACAAATAATCTCTCGAGATTTTACCTTGAATATATTCAAAATATGGAGATAGGTTATTTTCTTTTTTTAAATAGTAATATATGTTTCTTAATTCTAAAGAAGAGCAAGCATCTTTATCCATTTCTATATGACAAATAAAATTATAATAGTCTTTATACCTAAAGCCTTCGGTTAATCCACCTGCTCCCGAAAACACATCTACTATATTTAGCATAACCACACCTCCTCGTATAGTATCTTCTTATTAAAAATTATTCAAAACACTATCACAGTTAAACTCTGGTTGCCCTTGCCTATGATAATAAGAACTAAATCGAGCTACAATATCTCTTTTAAAACTCTCCGTTATTACACCAATCTTTTTGTAATTTGTGTCCTCAATTTTTCCTGTTTCCCTATTGTATTTAAGAGAAATTACAGAACGAAAATCAACAAATCCACCCGAAAATTTGCTAAACTTAGGTAAAAAATGATATCTGATTGAATCTGTATGGGCATTTCTAAACCATCTAGTCAAAGACTCTTTTGCTTTTTTTGCTTTTTTTGATTCTTTTGAAGTCTCTTCCTTATAATTATTTAAATTTTCTGTAAATTGTGGTATTTCATTATATTCTTTTATTTTACACAATATAACTTCATCTATCTTTTTATTTGCAAGATCACATGATGGTGTCAACACAATATAATAATCACAGCTTTTCTTATCCTTCTTCTCATATATATCGCAGTTACATACTTGTTCTATCGGATTCGGAAACATATACATTTCTATTGGCTCTACATCTATATATTTCTCATCAAACATATATTTATTATTAAACCAACTTGATATATATCTTATAATAACTGTCTCTTTTTTTTCAAAACTCAAGGACGAAACTTCTGCATTATTGTTAGAAAAACACTCTGGGATAATACTCCAAAATAACTCCTTTATATTCTTGCTTATTTCTCCTTTTGAACCAAAAATTTTAAAAACGGAGTCACTATAAGAACTTATAAGTTCTTTGATAATATCGTACAAAGGATCTTCTTTAGGATAAACTTTAACAATATCTTTATTTATTTCATCACTAATTTTTTCAGGAAATCCAGTACGAACTACAATTGGTATAATCTCTTTTTCTATAATTCGATTTAACAAAATATTCCCAGAGATTTCTTCATCATTATTTACAGTATCATCTTCAGCTAATAACTTTAAATCAATTATTATTGCTTGAAAAGAGTATGAATATAAAGCAATCATCGCATCTTCTGGTGTATTAACTGTATGAAAACTCAATTGGTTATAACCGCTCTCTGCATTGATTTCATCTATTGCACTTTTAAGCAATTCGCTTTGCTCATTCTCATCATCAATTAACAAAAATTTAGTTTCAGACATTTTACACCTCAGCTTTCTTAAGGCATATTCTAAAATGCCCACCCACTTCAGAATCAATCGCTTCTAAAGTTCCTTCGTTTCTCTGAATAGCTTCCCCTGCAATAGAAAGTCCTAATCCAGTACCATTTTCTTCCATGACAGAATTTTTTCTTGAGTAACCCGGTAGAAACAACAGATTTTCTTTTATA
>CAUETL010000125.1:0-5049 GCA_959020685.1 Parahaemophilus parainfluenzae
TCAAAGAGCGGTGCATTTTTTTGATAAATTCCGTTCAAATCTTTGACTAATTGCAATACGCCTTTATGCCATGGACCGCCATGATTTTCGTCAAGTAAGAACCAATCCAAACTTTCTTCATAATTCCATTCACGACCTTGAGCAAATTCATTACCCATGAATAACAATTTCTTGCCTGGATAGCCCCACATATAACCGTAGTAAGCACGCAAGTTAGCGAATTTTTGCCATGCATCACCCGGCATTTTGCCGAGTAACGAGCATTTGCCGTGTACCACTTCATCGTGAGAAAGTGGCAATACAAAGTTTTCACTGTATTGATAAATCATCCCGAAGGTCATTTTGTCATGATGATAACGACGATAAACTGGATCAAGTTGCATATAACTTAGGGTGTCGTTCATCCAGCCCATGTTCCATTTGAAATTAAATCCAAGCCCGCCATTTTCTGTCGGATGGGTTACGCCACCGAAAGAAGTGGATTCTTCCGCAATAGAAATAGCACCTGTCATTTCTGAATGGATTTTCCAGTTGGTATGTTTTAAGAACTCAATAGCTTCTAAGTTTTCACGACCGCCATATTGATTCGGGATCCATTCCCCTTCAGCACGGCTGTAATCGCGATAAATCATTGACGCTACCGCATCCACACGAATACCATCCACACCAAAGCGTTCTAACCAATAAAGTGCATTACTGGATAAGAAGTTTCTCACTTCATTACGACCATAGTTATAAATCAAGGTATTCCAGTCTTGATGATAGCCTTCACGTGGATCAGCATGTTCATATAAGGCTGTACCATCAAATGCCACTAAACCATGTGTATCACTTGGGAAATGTCCTGGTACCCAGTCTAAAATCACATTAATGCCTGCTTTGTGTGCTTTTTCAACTAAGCGTTTAAAGCCTTCTGGTGTACCGAAACGGCTGGTCGGTGAATACAGACCAATCGGTTGATAACCCCAAGACCCATCAAATGGGAATTCAGAAATTGGTAAAAACTCAATATGAGTAAAGCCTATATGTTTTACATAAGGGATAAGCTCATCGGCAATTTGGTCGTAATCAAGCCAGAAATTATTTTCTAAATTACGGCGCCATGATCCCAAATGTACTTCATAAATAGAAATTGGTTGGTTACGTTGGTTGGCCTTACGACGTTCCTCTGTCATTTCTACCACATCAGGCAACATGCTGATTTCTGATGCGGTATCTGGACGTAATTCAGAGCTAAATGCATAAGGGTCGGCTTTTAAACGGAGATTACCGTGGCAATCAATTAATTCAAATTTATAGCGTTGACCAAGGCTAGCTTTTGGTAAGAATAACTCCCACACACCACTTGCTGGATGGAAACGCATTGGATGACGGCGACCATCCCAATAGTTGAAATCACCAACCAACGAAACGCGTTTAGCATTTGGCGCCCATACACGGAAATTTACACCCGGGACACTGTCACATTCAGTAAAATGTGCACCTAATATTTCATAAGGGCGCAATAACGAACCTTCCGCTAATAGCCATTGGTCCAGGTCATTAATCATCGGATGGAAACGGTACGGATCTTCAATAATTTGGGCTTCTGCGCCCCAGTACACTTTTAATTGGTAGGCAAAGAAATGATGAATATCCGGCACAATCGCAGTAAAAAATCCGCGGTCATCCACTTTTTCTAGTTCGACAACGATAGATTGATTTTCTTTATCAATCACTTCGACTTTATCTGCATCGGGTAATAAAGCGCGAATCTCAATACCATTCTGAGTTTCATGCATGCCTAATACTGCAAAAGGATCGGCCTGTTTGCCATCAAAAAATGAATTAATTACTGATTGGGCGACTAATTTCGTCATTACATACTCCTTTATGCTTTGCGAGCTTGATTAATTTGAGCAAAAAATGTCTTTAAGTTTTCGTCATTAAAAATCAGCTCTAAGGATTGTCCGAGTTTCTTCTGCCAGTTTGGATATTCTGTTGAAGTCCCCGGCAGATTGAATGAAATTTCTTGTCCGATTAAGTTCTCTAATTGAACACCAATTAAAGCGCTTTGACTGTTGGCCAAATAGCGATGAATTTGGCGGTTAAGATTATCGTGCATCGCCATACTTAAAGCATCACCGTGATAATCTGGTGGTAAATAGCCGTCACGATGTAAACTATCAATCATGGCTTGTTTATCAATGACCCGTTGATCATATTTTTCTTTTAGTACATCGCCTTTTAAAATATTGAGTTCATCAAACAAGGCTAAATCACGGCAATGCCAGAAACTTTGCAAGGAAGGCACATCATGTGTACCAATCGTCGCATAAGCATTACGTGGGAATTCATTCGCATGTGGATATTGGCGATTGCGTTGAGCAAAATACAATACAAAATACGAGAAAATTCGAAACTCGTTTAATTTCCACCGCACTTCATCTGGTACCGTACCCAAGTCTTCACCAATGATGAGGCATTGATTGCGTTGGCTTTCAATAGCGAGAATTGCCATCAACTCATCAAACGGATAATGCACATAAACACCATCAGCCGCTGTTTTGCCTTCTGGAATTAACCATAAACGGAATAAGCCCATTACGTGATCAATACGTAAAATACCAAAATGCTGCATATTCGCACGAAGCATCGTAATCACTGCGGCAAAGCCTGTGGCTTTTAATTGACTTGGATTGTAAGGTGGTAAATTCCAGTTTTGACCGACTGGACCAAGCGGATCTGGTGGTGCACCTACCGAGGCTTTCACGCAATAAAGCTCAGGTTGAGACCATACATCCACACTACCGCGTGAGCTATTTACGGCTAAATCACCATAGATGCCTAAACGCATGCCTACTTTTTGGCAAAGATGTTTTAGGTCATTCAATTGTTGTTCGGTGAGCCATTGCAACCAGGCGAAAAAGTCAATTTCCGATTTATGTTGTTTAATTAATGCTTTACGTTTTGCAGCAGTGAGATGTTGCCATTCTTCACGCCAGCCTAACCAACCAATAGTGTTTTCTTCAGCTTGTTGATTGGCATGTTCAATTTTGTCTAAAACATTAAATAAGCCTTGTAAAACCAATGCCTCGCCTTGCTCTTTTTGATAAGCTGCAAACGCTTCACGACGTTTGATAATTGCAGCAGATTTACTGCGTTGACTAAAGGCAAAAAGTTGCTCAAGTGCGGTTAGTTTTAATTCAGTTACCGCGCTGTAATTGACTGTATCTTGATTACGTAAAGATTGAATTAAGTTAGTGATATCCGCAGAGTTAACCCAATCTTGTACCGATTTTGCCAATTTAAATTCAGGCAATGCCGTTACATCAAGATAAATAAAGTTTAACCAACGACGAGAAGAAGAGCTATAAGGACTCGCCCATTCTGGTACAGATGGATAAAGTAAATGTAACGGATTAATCCCGACAAAATCCGCGCCATGTTCGGCACTTTTCTCAATCAAATACGCTAAATCTGAAAAGTCACCAATACCCCAGTTATGTTTTGAACGTAGGCTATAAAGCTGAACATTCACACCCCAGACTTTTTGTTGTTCTAATAAAGGCGGTTGATACGCTGTTCTTGGTGAAACCAAAATTTGAACCGAGAAAGTTTGTTGGGCGATAAAAATCACCAAACGATAATAGCCAAAAGGCAAAGCAGGCAACGAAAGTGCGGTTGAATATGGAATTGTTTTTTCAAACTGAATTTGGTTTTGCTCGTCGAGCAATTGATAACGCAAAGAAGCATCAGGAGGAGAAGAAAACGCGGTTAAATCATACTGAATCGGTTCGTTTTCAAAGGCACATATTACATCTTGGAACAGTTGATTTTGACCAGTATTCGGCGGAAATTGCAACTGCTCGATAAAATAATCAATAGAACTGGGCGATGCATAAATTAAATGCCCGTCAATATCATAATGGGAAAGTGAAATGCCAAGTTTTTCAGCGGATTGTTTAATGGATGAGGTCATTTGCATACACCTGATAATACATCTACATAATACTTATTAAGTATTATAGGTAAGCACAGTTGAAATACAATTGCCAATCTAGCAAATTGTGACCTAAATCAAAAAACGAAGTTTGAAGAGAATAAAAAAGTACCTAAATCAGAATTATTCGGTTTCAATGACAAATTCAAACCAATCAATGACATCTTCTTCATGCACGCCATCTTGAATTAAAACACCTGCTTTTTTCACAGAATTAGGATCGCCGCTAACTAATGGATGCCATTCGGGCAAAGGTTTCCCCTCATACAATAAACGATACGCACAGGTATTCGGCAACCAACCAAAATCAGGCAAA
Source organism: Parahaemophilus parainfluenzae (assembly GCA_959020685.1). Classification (GTDB taxonomy): domain Bacteria; phylum Pseudomonadota; class Gammaproteobacteria; order Enterobacterales; family Pasteurellaceae; genus Haemophilus_D; species Haemophilus_D parainfluenzae_T. The sequence continues at coordinate 4,299 of CAUETL010000125.1, forward strand.
TTCTTTTTGGTTAATTTCGTGCAATCACTCTCAATCTTAAAACGTTCAGGATAATTACGACACTTTCCTGTTTCCACATCTAATAGATTGCAAGCAATGCGCGTGTAATAGAGTTTTTCACGCTTACCCCGCCCTTGGATATATTTTCGATAACAGCATTTTCCGCAGCCATCACATAAGGCTTCCCATTCGGATTCCGTCATTTCAAGGAGCGATTTTGTTTGCCAAAAATGAGATTCAAATTGCATAGTGAAACCAATAAAAAAGTGCGGTCAAAATTTACGTGATTTTTGACCGCACTTTGTTGTTTAGAATTAGAAGCCTTCTTTTAAGCTTACGGTTAAGTTAAACACTAAGTGCTCTGGGCGGCTATCTTTGTTATCCGCACAGAAATAACCTTCGCGTTCAAATTGGTAACCTTTTTCTGGTTCTGCATTTGCGAGACTTTGTTCTACAAAACCGTGTTTCACCACTAAAGAGGTTGGATTTAACACGCTTTCGATTTCTTCTGCTGCACCTGGATTTGGTACGGTGAAGAGACGTTCATATAAACGAAACTCAGCCGGATGATTATGTACTGCAGATACCCAGTGAATTACCCCTTTCACTTTACGACCATCCGCTGGGTTTTTACCTAAGGTTTCAGGATCGTAAGTACAGAAGATCGTGGTGATTTCACCATTTGCATCTTTTTCGACACGTTCAGCTTTAATCACATAAGCGTTACGCAAACGCACTTCTTTACCTAATA
>CAUETL010000126.1:0-4982 GCA_959020685.1 Parahaemophilus parainfluenzae
AAAAAGAGAGAACATTGTAGTTCTCTCTTTTCATCATGGATGATTCTTATAAGTCGTCAATGACTAAATAGATTTTTGCTACTGGGCCATGTACGCCAATCACTTTAATCAATTCAATATCTGCCGTTGAACTTGGACCTGAGATAATATTGATACAAGATGGCATACGCTCGCCTTGTTGTGCTTTATCGTGTAATACTTTCGCCACTTGTGCAACACGTGGAAGTACTTGGCTTTTACGTACAACAACAATCGATTTTTCAGGTAATAAACTCACTGAACGTCCACGATCTGCACTAGAGAATAAGACGATTCCGCCAGTTTCCGCCAAACCATATTCTGCATAAACCACACCAAGATTAGCTTTTTCAGAAAAACTAATATTATCTTGTGCCGTTTCTGGTGACCATGTATGGCAAGTATATTTCGCTTCAAGCGCCGCTGGAATACCAAGTGCGGTCAATCTTTCATCGGAATTAAGCACAACATCACCGCCGCCATATTTTTCACAGAGAGCAAGTAAGGTTTGTACTGCATCAGACTCTCTACACACATTTACATCCACCATCATGGTTTTAGCAGAATTGGTAAATTCATTCGCTAAATCAACCGCACTTAAATGAGTTAAACGCTCAGTTGGGTATGTATTGACTGGTACATCCATCGGTTCAGGTATGATAGCACGGGCTTTACCCATTTTCGCCGCTAATTTATTAAGAAAATTTTCGCGATTTTGTAAATCCATGCTTATTACCCTCTCTCTCTATTATTAAACCATTGACGGAAACTTTCGCCATCTGCTTGTGGTAAATCTCGTGCTTTTGTCCATTCACCCAATGCACCAAATGTAATTGGTGCTTTCCCATTTTTGATCAGCTTACCCGCTAATTTTGCACCGATATTCACACCTGTTTTCCATAGTGTTGGGTTGGCATTGGCTGTGGTGAAACCAAAAATAGATAAACGTTCCATCGCGGGAGTTTTACCTAACTCTACCATTTTCTCACGGTGTTTTAAGATTAACTGCGCTAATGGAATACGCACCGGGCAGACCGAATTACACGCATTACATAAAGAACAAGCATACGGCAATTCTTTAAACTCATCGTAGCCACCCAATAATGGAGAAATCACTGCACCAATTGGCCCCGGGTAAATAGAACCATATCCATGACCACCGATTTGACGATATGCCGGACAAGTATTCAAACAAGCACCGCAACGGATACAACGTAAAACTTCTTGGAATTCAGACGCTAAAATATCTGAACGGCCATTATCCACAATAACCAAATGGAATTCTTCAGGACCGTCGGTTTCACCAGCAAGACGAGGACCGGTTAACCAAGTGTTATAACCAGTTAATTTCGCCCCTACCGCACTACGAGCAAGCATCGTAATTAACACATCCACCTCTTGGAAAGTTGGCGCTAAACGCTCCATTCCCATCACGGCAATATGTGTTTTTGGTAAGGTCGTCGCTAAACGTAAGTTACCTTCGTTTGTCACTAAACAAACTGAGCCGGTTTCCGCTACAGCAAAGTTACAACCACTGATACCGATATCAGCCTCTAAAAAATCTTGACGAATTTTTTCACGTACGAAACGCGTCATATCTTCAGGCGTTTCCTCACCTTCATAGCCGAGTTTTTCAGATAAATCTTTGCGGATTTGGTGACGATCTTTGTGAATTGCAGGCACAACGATATGGGATGGTTTATCACCTGAAATTTGTAATAGATATTCACCCAAATCGGTTTCGATCACTTGCATGCCCTCTTTTTCAAGCACTTCGTTTAAACCGATTTCTTCTGTCACCATGGATTTGGATTTTACGATTTTCTTCGCATTTTTCTCTAATGCTACTTTGCGAATATAAGCACTCGCTTCTTCGGCCGTTTCAGCAAAATACACTTTACCGCCATTTTCCATCACTTTTTCGCTTAATTGATACAAATAAGCATCTAAATTAGCTAAAACATGGTTACGAATCTGTTTAGATAAATCACGCCATTCTTCCCAATGACCTAATTCGTCCACCATTTTTTGACGGTTAGCCCCAATAGTTTCTTGAGCTTTCACCACCGCTTTACGCATGATGGTGTTATGCACTTCATGATCGACACGCGCTTTAAAAGGAAGATTACTGGTTTTCAATGACATCTTATTTCTCCCCTTGCATTAATACTTCCGCAATGTGCATCACTTTGATCTTGCTGCCTTCGCGTTGTAAACGACCACCAATATTTAATAAACAACTTACATCTGCACCGATTAAATATTGCGGTTCAACCTCTTCAATATGCTCAACTTTTTCTTTCACCATTTCGCCAGAAATCTCTGCCATTTTCACAGAGAAAGTTCCACCAAAGCCACAGCAAGTTTGTTGATTATGAATAGGAAGAAGATCTAACCCTTTTACACCTTTCAAGAGAGCGATTGGTTCATCAACAATGCCTAATTTACGAGTAAGACTACAAGAAGGATGATAAACCGCTTTACCAGGCAAATAGGCGCCAACATCTGTTACACCTAATTTATTGACGATGAAATCCGTTAAATCACAGAAACGTGCGACGACCTTTTTCGCTCGCTCAGCCCAACCTAACTCACCAGCTTTAGTGAAATAGTCAGGATAGTTTTTGATAGCATAAACACAGGAACCTGCAGGGGCAACAATGGGATAATCGTTCACTTCAAAGGTTTCGACTAAGTTTTTCATGCCAGGGATGGCTTGTTTGGTGTAACCGCTGTTTAATGCTGGTTGCCCACAACAGCCTTGTTTTTCAAGGAAGATAACATTACAACCGAGTTTTTCCAGTAGTAATACAGTGTTTTTTGCCACACCGCTCTTTACTACGTCGGCAATACAAGTAACGTAGAAATTTACGTTCATAAATAATTACTCCAACAATAATAGAAAATAAAAAGTAAAATATTCGATAAAAGTTAAGCAACCGCCCACAAAGTGCGGTTGCTTTTTGCCTCTATTTTAGAGCGCATAGAATAGCGGAATTAAGAAACTTGCGCAAAGGGCTGCAATGATACCGTAAACGACCATTGGTACAATCGTAGTCTTAATGATTGTTCCTTCTTTGTTTTGAATATTCAACACGGAAGAAACTGCTACGATATTATTAATACATACCATATTACCCATCGCACCACCGACTGATTGTAACGCCAGAATTAAAGTCACAGATAAACCTGTAGTTTCTGCTGTCGATAATTGTACGCTACCGAATGTTAAGTTAGATACGGTATTTGAACCTGAGAAAAATGCGCCTACAGCACCTAAGAAGGATGAGAAGATTGTCCAGTCACTACCGGTAACTTCTGCAAAGGTACGACCTATGATTTTTACCATAGAATGCTCGCCACCCACTAACATCAAGTTTACCATCACTAAGGCTCCCATTAAGGCAATAAATGGATTTTTTACTTGGCTTAAGCTTGTACTAAAAATGCCTTTTGTTCTGCTGAAGTTCACTCCGAAAAGTGGTAATGAAATTAATACGGTAATTACAAATGGAATTAACGCAGGTACATAAAGAAGTTTATAGCTTTCACTCACTTCTGAACCGAAGATATTTTTCAAACTAAAAATTAAACCTTTGCTGACTTCAAATGTGCCTAATGAACCTAACGCTGTGGAGAACCACACATCTTTGTTATTCATTAAGCCTTTTAAGCCTAATTCTGGAATACGTGTAACGATTAAGAATAAAATTAATAAACCGGTTGGTAGTAATGCTTTAGCAACTTGGCCTGCGCTAACAGCATTATTATCTAACTTGTTTTCAACTTTCGCTAAACCAATACCTTTATTCGCTACAAATACAGAAATAAAGAGACCAATTGCGCCACCAACTAATGATGGGAACTCATAGTTAAATTGTGCAATTAAGAAGTAAGGAATCACGCAAGAGAATACGCTGATATAAATGAAAACAATATTTTGACGGATTTCTTTCCAGGTCACCATGATGCGTAATGCCATCAATGGAATCACTAATGCCGCAATGGAGTGGATAAACGCTGTCATCGAACCAATTTCAAGAATCGATTTTGAATCTAATTTTAACGGACCAAAACCGAACCAAGTTGGTGTACCTACAGCTCCAAAAGAAACCGGAACCGAATTCATCACTAAAGCTAACATGGCGACTTTTAATGGATTAAAACCTAACCCCATTAAAATTGGAGCTGCAATCGCTGCTGGTGTACCAAAGCCGCTTGCCCCCTCAATCATAAAAGCAAATGCCCAACCGATAATCATTAATTGTGCAACTGGGTTTGGATTAATATTGCCTAACCATTTACGCATCGTATCAGTTGCGCCAGATACTTCTGAAAATTTGTTAAAGAGAATTGCACCAAAAATAACAGTAATTGGTGTTTGAACAGCCACGATTGCTGCAGTCACATTCGCACTAATTGTCACTATATCGGTATTAAAATGAAGAAGATGAACCCCCATTACTAGAGTTGCAATCCAAGGTAATGCAACATAAGAAGGTAATGCATTACGCTTTACCATTAAATAGATCAACAGGATGATCGGAAAAACACTAAGAATAAAAGATAGGGTCATACTTACTCCTCTTACATAACTAAAAATTGCGCGTATTCTATGGGTTTTAAAGAAAAAACCTATACCCTATTAAGTGAAATTTATTGAAAATGTGACAAAGATCTCATAATTTTTTAACATTTCCCTTTTATCCTTGTAACATTTTTTTAACTATTCAAAAAATCTGACAAAAATACAGAAATTGTGCTAGAAAATAAATTTTCATTACAAAAGGCATAATAAAAAAATCCTTGCAAAGATTGACTTCGCCAAGGATTTTTAAGTTTAAAATAGATTAAGAGACAATATCTTTAGTTGTTTATGGAATAAGGAAGAGATTTAATTTTCAGAACTGTTCCATCTTCAGGTAAACGGAAATGCGTCCCTTCTTCTAAATCGTTGTTCATCA
>CAUETL010000127.1:0-4964 GCA_959020685.1 Parahaemophilus parainfluenzae
GAATTTAATCGGTTTACCGGTGATTTGACGAATAGATAAAGCCGCACCGCCACGTGCATCACCGTCCACTTTGGTTAAGATAACCCCAGTAAGCGGCAAGGCTTCATTGAAGGCTTTTGCTGTATTTGCTGCGTCTTGACCGGTCATTGCATCAACGGTGAAAAGCGTTTCAATTGGATTTAATGTCGCATGAACTTGCTTGATTTCATCCATCATCTCGCTATCAACGTGTAAGCGACCTGCCGTATCCACAATTAACACATCGTAGAATTTGAGTTTAGCGTCAGCAAGTGCCGCTTTGGCAATCTCTACAGGTTTTTGTTTGACATCAGAGGGGAAGAAATCTACACCAACAGATTGTGCTAAGGTTTCAAGCTGTTTGATCGCCGCAGGACGATATACGTCGGCAGAGACTACAAGCACTTTCTTTTTATGACGTTCGCGTAAGAATTTTGCTAATTTACCCACGCTGGTGGTTTTACCCGCACCTTGTAAACCCGCCATTAAAATAACTGCGGGTGGCTGTGTCGCCAAGTTTAAGCTCTCATTGGCTTCACCCATGGCTTTTTCGAGCTCACGTTGAACGATTTTTAAGAACTCTTGGCCAGGTGTTAAGCTTTTATTGACTTCTTCGCCTAACGCGCTTTCTTTTACTTTGGCGATAAATTCACGTACGACAGGTAAAGCAACATCAGCTTCTAATAACGCCATGCGTACTTCGCGTAGCGTTTCTTTAATATTATCTTCAGTTAAACGCCCTTTACCGCTAATGTTGCGTAGCGTTTTGGAAAGGCGATCCGATAAATTTTCAAACATTTTAAATCCTGTTTTTTCTTAAAAAATTGCCGTGATTATACCGAAATTTGGGCGTTTTTCATCATTTCAAATAAAATTATGGCGATCTAGAGAAAAGATCCGTTAAAATAAGAATAATTCCTAGTAAAGAGAACGCATTATGTGGTTTGCCCTTTTTTCGATTATTTTTTATATTCTTAGTCTATTGCTGATCGCTCCATTTTTGATGAACTCATCAGAAGGGAAGTTGAGTCAAAGCAAAACTCCATTTTTTTTGACCGCACTTGCTGCAATTATTCTGCATGTTGTCAGCACTTTCCCTTTGTTAGAGGATTTGGCCTCAGGGCAGAGTTTTACGCTAATGGAAATCGCTTCTTTAATGAGCGTAATTATTGCTGCCTTAGCGACGCTTTCAATGTTTCTGGTTTCCACGATGTGGTTTGTTTTACCTATCGTGTATGCGTTTTCGATCATTAGCTTGATCTTTGCGACATTCTTATCAAGCCATATTATTCAAATGTTGAATCAGAACACATTGATGTTGTTCCATATTGGCTTGTCGCTCTTTACCTATGCGGTTTGTTTTATTGCAACGCTTTATGTGATTCAGTTAGTCTGGTTAGATCGCAATTTGAAAAAACGTAAAATTCAATTTTCGCCCGCAATTCCACCATTAATGGCGGTAGAACGTCATTTCTTCTGTTTATTTGCGATGGGAGAAGTTTTACTCACGCTGACTTTAATTTCAGGGACTTATCATGTATTACAAGCGGTGACTCTAGAAAATCTGCACAAAGCGATTTTCTCTTTCCTTGCTTGGATTAGTTTTGGAATTGCTTGTTTTGGTCATTGGCGATTAGGCTGGCGTGGAAAAAGGATGATTATTTACGCAATTTCAGGTATCATTCTGCTCACGATTGGCTATTTTGGTAGCCGTTTGATTTAATCAAAATCAAAGAACAGGTAAAAAGTGCGGTAAAAATAACCGCATTTTTTGTTGATTAACGAACAAAAGGATTTACCCTTGGACAGTATCCCCCTTAGTACTTTATTTATTACACTCATTATTTGTTTAGTTTTATCAGCCTATTTTTCCGGCTCAGAAACCGGCTTACTCTCTCTCAATAAATATCGCCTTCGTTTTATGGCGGAACAAGGTAATAAAGGTGCACAAAAAGCAGAAAAACTGCTCGAAAAGCCAGATACCTTGTTAAGTTTTATTCTGATCTTTAATAATCTTGTTAACATCAGTGCTTCAGCTATTGCAACCATGATTGGTATGCGTTTATATGGCGATGCAGGTGTGGCCATTGCAACAGGTTTATTAACCTTTGTGATGCTTGTTTTTTCTGAAATTTTCCCTAAAACCGTCGCGGCAATGCATCCTGAAAAGGTGGGATTATTTTCAAGTCATATCTTGGTCTTACTATTAAAAATATTTTATCCGCTAGTTTGGTTAATGAATATTTTCACGAAAACGTTAATGCGAATGGTGGGTTTAAAACCCGATATGCAAAAACAAGTGATTAGCCGTGAAGAACTTCGTAGTATTGTATCGGAAGCGGGAGAAGCTACACCGGATGAACAGCATCCACAAATGTTGCTCTCTATTTTAGATATGGAAACCGTGACCGTCGACGATATCATGGTGCCACGTAATGAAATTGCTGGGATTGATATTGATGACGATTGGAAAGCCATTATGCGTCAGCTTAATCATGCACCACATAATCGAATTGTGTTGTATAAAGGCAGCCTTGATGAGCAAGTATTAGGTATTTTGCGTGTGCGTGAAGCGTTTCGTTTGTTATTAGAAAAAAATGAATTTACTAAAGAAACCTTATTACGTGCCGTCGATGAAGTATACTTCATTCCAGAAGGGACACCACTAAAAACACAATTAGCGAATTTCCGTACGAAAAAAGAACGTATCGGTTTAGTGGTGGATGAATATGGTGATATTAAAGGATTAGTCACACTTGAAGATATTTTAGAAGAAATTGTGGGTGATTTTACAACCACTACTGCACCGACTATTGAACAAGAAGTCGTTCAGCAATCTGATGGTTCGATGATTATTGAAGGCTCGGCAAATCTTCGTGATTTGAATAAAATGTTTGGTTGGGAATTAGATACAGAAGATGCACGCACCTTTAATGGTTTGATTCTCGAGCATCTTGAAGATATTCCTGATGAAGGAACTGTTTGTGAAATCAATGGCTTAAGAATTACCATTTTAGAAGTCAGCGATAACATGATCAAGCAAGCAAAAGTGGAGAAGTTAGCCTCTTAAATACGGCTTTTTCTGACCGCTCTTTTGTTTAATTAGTACGTTATTTTTACAAAGGATTGAATATGACGGATGAGATTCGTTTAACGCAATACAGCCACGGCGCTGGTTGAGGCTGTAAAATTTCGCCTAAGGTGTTAGGGACAATTTTACAGACAGAACTCGAAAAATTTGCTGATCCCAATTTATTAGTGGGAAATGAAACAGCGGATGACGCTGCGGTTTATGATCTTGGTAATGGTACTGCAATTATTAGTACCACGGATTTTTTCATGCCGATTGTGGATGATCCTTTTGATTTTGGTCGTATTGCTGCCACCAATGCCATTAGCGATATTTTTGCAATGGGCGGTAAGCCGATTATGGCGATTGCCATTTTAGGATTCCCTATTAATAAATTGCCGGCAGAAGTGGCACAGAAGATTGTTGATGGTGGCCGTTTTGCTTGTCATCAAGCGGGGATTTCACTGGCTGGTGGACACTCGATTGATGCGCCAGAACCCATTTTTGGTTTAGCGGTAACAGGCGTTATTGCAACGGATCGTGTAAAACGTAATGCCTCAGCAGAAGCAGGTTGTAAGCTTTATTTAACCAAACCATTAGGTATCGGTGTGCTGACTACTGCAGAGAAAAAAGGCAAATTAAAACCAGAACATCAAGGCTTGGCAACGGCAGCCATGTGTCAAATGAACCTGATTGGTAGCCAATTTGCAGAAGTTGCAGGTGTAACCGCCATGACGGATGTAACTGGTTTTGGTTTATTGGGGCACTTAGCTGAAATCTGTGAAGGCTCAAATCTCAATGCGGTTGTGCATTTTGATAAAATCAAATTATTAAATGGCGTAGCAGATTACATTGCAGAAGGTTGTGTACCAGGTGGAACTAATCGCAACTTTGAAAGCTATGGTCATAAAATCGGTCCTCTAACCGATTATCAAAAGGCGGTACTTTGCGATCCTCAAACTTCAGGTGGCTTGTTGATTGCGGTTAGACCTGAAAATGAAGCGGAAATCTTAGAGATTGCGAAAAAAGCCGGTATTGAGCTTAGCGAGGTTGGGGTATTAAAACCTCGTCAAGAAGGTGTATTGGTTAAAGTCGAATAAATTATTTTCGTCAAAATAAAAGTGCGGTGAAATTCACCGCACTTTTTTATTCTTTATTTTCCTTGTTTTCTTTGTTGTTGGAATACATCGAGTCAATAATATGACGATAGCTTTCCATAATCACTTTTCGGCGTAATTTGAGTGTAGGTGTTATTTCACCAAGTTTGACGCTAAATGCCTGAGAGAGTAGCGTAAATTTCTTCACTTGTTCGAAGTGCGCCAATTCTTTTTGAAGACTTTCAATACGTTGTTCAAACATCTTGATAATTTCAGAGTGTTTGAGTAATTCCATGCGATCTTGATACTTAATATTCAGTTTTTTCGCATATTCTTCTACGCTATCAAAACAAGGCACGATCAACGCTGAAACATATTTTTTTGCATCAGCAATAATCGCAATTTGTTCGATAAATTTATCTTTACCAATTTTCCCTTCAATATATTGTGGCGCAATGTATTTACCGTTAGAAGTTTTCATCAATTCTTTAATGCGGTCGGTAATAAATAAATTACCTTCAGCATCAAATTCACCGGCATCTCCCGTTTTTAAGAAGCCATCTTCAGTGAAGGCTTGGACCGTTTCTTCAGGCTTTTTATAGTAACCTTTCATTACCATGCCACCACGAACCAGAATCTCGTTATTTTCCCCAATTTTAACTTCGGCATTTGGCATTAATTTACCAATAGAATTCGGATTAAAATGATGGTCATCCCAGCAAGAAACGGTAGCCGTGGTTTCTGTCATGCCGTAACCGAGTTTGATATTAATCCCAATG
>CAUETL010000128.1:0-4948 GCA_959020685.1 Parahaemophilus parainfluenzae
GGCTTTGGCTTGCTCTGCTGCACGTTTACGACGAATTTCTTTAGGATCCGCTAATAATGGACGGTAAATTTCAATACGATCGCCATCTTTTAATTGATCCGTTAATTTGGCTGGCCGGGAATAAATCCCCACTTTATTCTCGCGCAAATCAATCTCGGTAAACTGTTGTAAAATGCCCGATTGTAAAATAGCCGTTTGGATCATCGTGCCTTCATCCACTTTGAAGGATTTTAAATAATAACGATCCGGCAAGGCATAAGCGATTTCAATATTAATTTGGTTCATGTCTTATTCTGTCTTGATGAGTTTTCCGTTATTATAGCGGAAAAGTGCGGTCAATATTAACGATAAAATAGGAGCACATTATGAATTGGGTATTTTTTGCTATTGGTTCAGCCTTTTTCGCTGGACTTACCGCTATTTTAGGCAAATTAGGGGTTGAAGGCATTAACAGCAATCTCGCGACCTTTATCCGTACAATTGTGGTTTTACTGGTCACGGCAGGCATCATTAGTGCCCGTAATGAATGGCAACTACCACAACATATTGCGGCAAAACCACTCACCTTTTTAATTCTTTCAGGTGTTGCTACGGGTCTCTCTTGGCTTTGTTATTATCGTGCGTTGCAAATGGCGCCAGCCTCTTGGGTTGCCCCTATTGATAAACTCAGTGTCGTGATTGCCATCATTTTAGGTGTAGTTTTGTTAGGCGAACCCTTAAGTATGAAATTAGTCATGGGAAGTCTATTAATTCTCTCAGGCGTTTTAGTCTTAGCCTTATAGATTGAGAAATTAGCCCTTTTTCGCTACAATACGCCACTATTTTTATTCAAGCAGAAAACTATGTCTGAAATTAAACTCATCGTGGGGCTGGGAAACCCTGGCGATAAATATGCAGAAACCCGCCACAATGCAGGTGAATGGCTGATTGAGCGTTTGGCTCGTCGCTTTAATGTTTCGCTTAATGCAGAAAATAAATTCTTCGGTTATGTAGGAAAAACACTAATTAATGGTAAAGAAGTCCGTTTTTTAGTGCCCACAACGTTTATGAATTTAAGCGGAAAAGCTGTGGGGGCACTTGCTAATTTTTATCGCATCAAACCAGAAGAAATTTTAGTGCTACACGATGAATTAGATTTACCGCCGGGCACCGTAAAATTAAAACAAGGTGGCGGACATGGCGGTCACAATGGTCTAAAAGATATCGTGGCTCAGCTTGGTAACAGCAACAATTTCTATCGTTTACGCATTGGTATTGGTCATCCAGGACATCGTGATTTAGTTTCAGGTTTTGTGCTTAATAAACCTGCGCCTGCAGAAAGAGAAGCACTCGATAAAGCGTTAGATGAAGCCACCGATTGCATCGAATTGCTTTTTAAAGAAGGCATGGTGAAAGCCACCAATCGCTTAAACAGTTTTAAAATTTAACTCAAAAGTGCGGTGAAAAAACACCATAAATTTTAACCGCACTTACGCTTACAATAAGGAAAACATCATGGGATTTAAATGTGGTATCGTTGGTTTGCCAAACGTCGGTAAATCTACCCTTTTTAATGCATTAACCAAAGCCGGTATCGAAGCGGCAAACTATCCGTTCTGTACAATCGAACCAAATACTGGTGTGGTACCAATGCCGGATCCGCGTTTAGATGCATTAGCGAAAATTGTTAAACCTGAACGTGTATTACCCACCACCATGGAGTTTGTGGATATCGCTGGTTTGGTTGCGGGTGCAAGTAAAGGTGAAGGCTTAGGGAATAAATTCTTAGCTAACATCCGTGAAACTGATGCAATTGGTCATGTTGTTCGTTGCTTTGAAAATGATGACATCGTGCATGTTGCGGGTAAGATCGATCCATTAAGCGATATCGAAACCATCAATACTGAATTAGCCCTTGCTGACTTAGACAGCTGCGAACGTGCGATCCAACGTTTACAAAAACGTGCTAAAGGTGGCGATAAAGACGCAAAATTTGAGCTGTCTGTGATGGAAAAAATCCTTCCTGTACTTTCTGAAGCAGGCATGATTCGTTCTGTTCCTTTAGATAAAGATGAGTTATTAGCAATTAAAAGCTATAACTTCCTTACATTAAAACCAACCATGTACATTGCGAACGTGAATGAAGACGGTTTTGAAAATAACCCATACTTAGACAAAGTACGTGAGTTTGCAGAAAAAGAAGGCTCTGTTGTGGTGCCTGTGTGTGCGGCGATTGAAGCGGAAATTGCTGAACTTGATGACGATGAAAAAATCGAATTCTTACAAGATCTTGGTATTGAAGAACCTGGCTTAAACCGTGTAATTCGTGCAGGTTATGCTTTATTAAATCTTCAAACCTACTTCACTGCGGGCGTGAAAGAAGTACGCGCATGGACGGTTTCTGTTGGTGCAACCGCTCCTAAAGCAGCAGCCGTAATTCACACTGACTTTGAAAAAGGCTTCATCCGTGCAGAAGTAATTGCTTACGATGACTTCATCCAATTCAAAGGTGAAAACGGTGCAAAAGAAGCAGGTAAATGGCGCTTAGAAGGTAAAGACTACATCGTTCAAGATGGTGATGTCATGCACTTCCGCTTTAACGTATAAAAACGCTTCAGACCGCATAACTATGCGGTCTTTTTGTATTTATAAAAGGAAAAAACAATGTCGGATAAATTAAATCAGCTCATCGAATTGTTAAAATTAGAAAAAATTGATGATCTTATCTTTCGCGGAGCCTGTGAAGACTTAGGTTTTCGTCAAGTGTTTGGTGGCCAAGTCGTGGCGCAATCTCTTTCTGCCGCGATGCAAGTTGCACTACCTGAGCGCATACTCCATTCCTGCCATGCTTACTTTTTAGCACCTGGCGACAGCCAATACCCGATTATTTACGATGTAGAAACATTACGTGAAGGACGCAACTTCTCTGCATTACGCGTAAAAGCGATCCAGCATAAAAATGTGATTTGTCATGTCACTGCTTCATTTCAAGTCCCTGAAGAAGGCTTTGACCATCAATCAGCCATGCCGCAGGTACCAGGCCCTGAACAATGTATTGATGAACACGAAATCATGTTAAAGGTAGCGCAGACCTTGCCTGAAAGCTTGAGTGAAAAATTTGCTCAAGAGCGTCCATTTCAGATTCATAGCCGATATTTGAATAATCCATTTGATGGTCGAGAACTGCCACCGGAACAATATGCTTGGTTTAAAACCAACGGAGAAGCACCATTAGATTTGCAGACGCAACAATGTCTTTTAGCGTATTTTTCTGATTTCCACTGTATTTTGACCGCACTTCACCCACATGGGAAAGGCTTTTTGCAGAAAGGAATGAAAGTGGCTACGATTGACCACAGTATTTGGTTCCACCGTCCTTTCAATTTAAATAATTGGCACTTACATGCCATTGAAAGTAACAATGCTTTTGCGGGACGAGGTTTAGCGAGAGGACAAATTTTTGCTGCAGATGGCACATTAATTGCCACCACACAGCAAGAAGGGTTAATTCGTTATCAAGAATAATCGCACGTTAAAACCAGGTGCAGACTACCCTTCGTAACCGATATCTTCGAAAGTTGGGTTTTCTGCGCCTTGTTTGGCTAATTCATCACAAATTTCATTTTCACGATGACCTGAATGGCCTTTCACCCACTGCCAATCAATGTTATGGGTTTGAATCGCCTGATCTAATGCAATCCATAAATCCTGATTTTTTACCGCTTTGCCCGTACTCGCTTTCCAATTGTTTTTCTTCCAATTGTAAATCCATTGTGTAATGCCATTTTTCATATATTGGCTGTCGCTATAAAGCGTCACATGGCAAGGCTCTTTTAAGCTATTTAAAGCCTCAATCACAGCTCGTAATTCCATGCGATTATTGGTGGTTTTGAAATACCCTTTTGAAATATGTTTTTCATGCTGTTTATAGCGCAAGACAATTCCTATTCCCCCTGCGCCTGGATTGCCTAGGCAAGATCCATCCGTAAAAATTTCAATCTGTTTTTGCATAACTAATTCGAGCTTGTGTAAAATAGGCCGTATTTTAAAGGAAACAGATAGGTAGAACAATGATAAATCCGGATCGCCAAATTGTACTGGATACTGAAACCACCGGTATGAACCAAATTGGTGCGCATTACGAAGGACATTGCATTATTGAAATTGGTGCCGTGGAAATGATCAACCGCAAATATACGGGCAATAATTTCCATATTTATATTAAGCCGGATCGTTTGGTTGATCCCGATGCCATTAAAGTTCACGGTATTACGGATGAAATGCTGGCGGATAAACCGGATTTCAAAACGATTGCACAAGACTTTATTGAATATATTCGTGGTGCTGAACTACTTATTCACAACGCCCCCTTCGACGTGGGCTTTATGGACTATGAATTCCGTAAACTTGGGTTAGATATCAAAACGACCGACATTTGCCTGGTCACCGATACGTTGCAAATGGCGCGCCAAATGTACCCTGGAAAACGGAATAGCTTAGATGCGTTATGTGATCGTTTAGGCATTGATAACAGCAAACGAACACTCCACGGCGCGTTACTGGATGCGGAGATTTTAGCCGACGTTTATTTGTCCATGACTGGTGGGCAAACCAGCTTATTTGATGAAGAGCATGCGGATAGTTCGATTATCCAAACGACAGCCAATGTTCAAGATCTTCAAAGTGCGGTCAATTTTTCGCAAAATTTAAAAGTGTTACAACCCACTGATGACGAACTCCAAGCTCATTTAGATTTCCTTAAATTGGTCAATAAAAAAAGCGATGGCAAATGTTTTTGGTCGATTCGTACGGGGGATGAAACCTCACATTAATCGGTCATCTATTAATCAGATAAACATAAAAAAGAAAAAAAAGATTGACGGTTTTAACGTTCATCATTATTATACCCAGCACTTAGCGGAGTGGTAGTTCAGCTGGTTAGAATACCTGCCTGTCACGCAGGGGGTCG
>CAUETL010000129.1:0-4941 GCA_959020685.1 Parahaemophilus parainfluenzae
GTAGGTGCTGATGCCGGCGAGCTTGCCGGTATTGGTGCATTAGGTATCAAAGTATCAGATGATTTAAATGCAGAAAAAGATAACTTTGATTTGCTGATTGACTTCACGCGTCCAGAAGGCACGCTTGAGCATATCGCATTTTGTGTCGCTCATAACAAAAAAATGGTAATTGGTACCACGGGGTTTGATGATGCAGGTAAAGCCGCGATTCAAGCTGCATCAGAAAAAATCGCCATTGTATTTGCCTCCAACTTTAGCGTAGGGGTGAATTTGGTGTTTAAACTATTAGAAAAAGCTGCCAAAGTGATGGGTGATTATTGCGATATCGAAATCATTGAAGCACACCACCGTCACAAAGTTGATGCACCATCGGGTACCGCACTTTCTATGGGCGAACACATTGCGAAAACCCTTGGTCGTGATTTGAAAACGCATGGCGTATTTTGTCGTGAAGGCATTACAGGCGAACGTAAACGTGATGAAATTGGTTTCTCTACCATTCGTGCCTCTGATGTCGTGGGTGAGCATAGTGTATGGTTTGCGGATATTGGTGAGCGTGTTGAAATTGCTCACAAAGCATCAAGCCGTATGACCTTTGCCAATGGCGCAGTGCGTGCAGGTAAATGGTTAGAAAAGCAATCTCATGGATTGTTTGATATGACTGATGTGCTGGATTTAAATAATTTATAGAGAGTAGATAGAATTTTTTAATTCACTTATTAAATAACGATCCGTACATGTTATGTGTGGATCGTTATGTTTTTATGCATGATGAATCTTTGATTTAGACAGGAAAAAGATGAAGACTATTTTCTCCTTACTTATTGCTTTTTTAGCTATTTATTTGGGTATATCTATAGCGATTATAGTTGCTGGAATTGTTTTAGATGCACCCAATATAAACTACAGGTTTATCTTTGAAGACACTTTTAAACCTTCAGTATTTATATTTTTTGTAATTATATTTTTTAGTTATTTAATAGCACCTAAAAAATAGTGAAATTACATACGGGCAGAGTTCGTTAAGTCTTAATGAATTACAGTTCCAATTCAATATCACTTTCCACCCGACAACAACACAGCAAAATCTCATCGGGTTGAATAAAGGCAAGGGGCGTCTCGGCGTAAGATACCTTGCCTTTTTTGATCTTCACGCGACAAGAACCACAATAACCAGAACGACATTGATATTCATGGTGAATATGATGTTGTTCTAAAAAGTTAAGCAGAGAAGTTTGGTTATCGAAATCTAAGGTGATTTGGCGCTGAATAAGATGGATTTTCATGAAACAAAATAAAACAAAATTTTGCTCATTATAGAAGAAAGAGAAGTAAAACTCACGGCTCTTTTGTTGTAAGATAGCGAGCTAATATTCATCATAAGGGAAGATAATGCGAACCTCTCTAAAATTAACGTTAATTTCAACCGCACTTTTATTAACAGCTTGTAGCTCGATTTCAAAAGAGCCGGTTAAGCATATTGATATGTATGTAAAGCCTTATTACGATGCCAGAGATGGGCGACTTGAACAGATTAATGTGAACAAAGATATTGATGCGTTATTACTGAAAAATACACAAAAAGATTTTGAAAGTGCGGTCAATATTATTGAGAAAAAAGTGGATTTTGTTTCTCCGATGACAATGTTTGCACTTTCTGCTCGTGCTTATGATTTTGGTTTACGTGATGAAGCAGTAAAATGGTTTTATCGTGGACAAAACCGTTTAATCACCGCGCTATATGTGTTGGATTTAGATAAATTAACCGTATCGAATAATACGGCATTTGGGCAATTAGTAGGACAGCATGTTAATCCCTATGCGTTCTGTGATTTGAATAAGCAACACAAAGCAGCGCAGGATGCCATTGACTGGGTGAAAAATCACCCGTATCAGACTGTATTTTTACCTCAATTACCAAGCAAGTATCCAGATAGAAAACAAGCATTAAAAGAAGCAGAGGCAAAACTTGATGCGCGTTTAATTGAGCAAGACCGCTATTTTGCTAATCCTGAAAATAAAGCGAAATGGGAAAAAGAACGCCAAGATAACCTGGTGAATGAGCGGTTTTGTTGGTGATTTTAAAAAAATTTAAAAATCTTAAGGTTGCTTAAGATTTTATTAAGATTTGTTGTGTTTAATAAGCATCAACAAGGCGGCAATGAGGATAATCCTTCGCTTTGAAATATGATTAATTTATGCTTAATTCTATTTAGGAGAACATGATGAAAAAATTTGCTTTAGCAACCCTTTTAGCTTTATCTACTTCAGTAGCATTTGCGGGTTTCAATGGTAACACTGCACAAGGTGGCTTCCAAGGTGGTGACCAAGGTCAACAACTTACTGTTAAACAAGCATTATCTGCGAAAGATAATTCTATGATTACCTTAGTCGGTAATATCACTCAACAAATTGATGGTGATGAATATCTTTTCACCGATGGCACAGACCAAATCAAATTGGAAATTAAAAACCGTGTTTGGAATGGTTTAAATGTGGGGCCACAAGATAAAATCCGCGTTTACGGTAAATTAGATAATGAAGCTTTTGAAAAAGCAGAGCTTGAAGTCATTAGCGTTGAAAAAGCGCAATAATTCATATAATTTGAAGTGGTGGGCAAAAGCCCGCCATTTTTTCGTTTTGAAAATGAGAAAAGTGCGGTCAATATTATGCGAGTTTTATTAGTAGAAGATGATGCTCTCATCGGCAATGGTCTGCAAATTGGTTTAACGAAATCCGGCTTTATTGTAGATTGGTTTACTGATGGGCAAAGTGGATTAAACGCCTTAATCGGCGCGCCTTATGATGCAGTGGTATTGGATTTAACCCTGCCTAAACTAGATGGTTTGGATGTGTTAAAGCAATGGCGTTCAAATAATCAAGATGTGCCAGTGTTGATCTTAACTGCACGTGATACATTAGATGAACGGATTAAAGGCATTCAACAAGGTGCTGATGATTATCTTTGCAAACCCTTTGCCTTGGCTGAAGTGGTGGTGCGATTACAAGCATTAATTCGTCGTCGTTATGGGCAAGTTAAACCACAAATTGAGCATGGTAATGTAAAACTCGATCCTGCTCAGCGTAAGGCTTGGTTGAATGAGGATGAAATTACATTAACTGGACGTGAATATAAATTACTCGAGCTTTTTATGCTGAATAAAGAACGAGTGCTTTCACGTGCGACCATTGAAGAAAAATTGTCAAATTGGGATGAAGAATTAAGTAGTGGTGCATTGGACGTACATATTTATAATTTGCGTCAAAAGTTGGGTAAACAATTTATTCGTACGGTACATGGCGTAGGCTATGCTTTAGGACAAGTTAATGAAAAATAAACGACTGAGTTTTCGTCTCTTAATCGGTTTAAGTTTGACCGCACTTTGTGTGTGGTGCGTTGCCACGGCTGTTGCTTGGACGGTTGTTAAAAAAGAAGTCAAAGATGTGTTTAATGCACAACAAGTACTTTTTGCCGAGCGTTTGGCAGCTTCTGATTTGAAAAATGTATTATTGGGCGAAAATGCGAACTTTCCACGTGGTGGATTTAAATCACAGAAACGTCATTACGATAATGATGCGTTAGCCTTTGCCATATTTTCTAACAAAGGTGAAAGATTATTAACCGATGGTGATAATGGCGACAAATTTATTTTTCAAAATAAAACTGGTTTTAGTAAAGCGCATATTTTAGATGATGACGATGAATGGTTGATTTATTGGCAACCTGTTGGTAATGGTGAATTGGTGATCGCCGTAGGTCAAGAGTTAGAATATCGCGAAGAGTTGGTCAATAAAATGGTTTTCAGCCAAACAGGAATTTGGTTTGCAGGATTACCAGTACTCTTATTGGTCGCTTTTATTGTGATTTATCGTGCATTAAAACCAATTAATCGATTGAGTCGAAACGTACAAGCTCGACGACCAGGTGATGTATCATTATTAGAAACCAATGATGTGCCAACAGAGATTCTACCGTTAGTCCAAAACTTAAATCAATTTTTCACACGTACCAGTGAGCAGTTGGAACGGGAGCGCCGTTTTGTTTCTGATGCAGCACATGAATTACGTAGCCCATTAGCGGCATTGCGCATTCAAACGGAAGTCGCACAGTTGGCAGGCGATGATGCACAAACTCGTGAAATGGCCTTAGCGCATTTAACCCAAGGTATCGACCGAGCAACCCAATTAATTGAACAGCTTCTTATGCTTTCTCGATTAGATAATCTTAAAGAATTAAATCATCAGGAGCCTATTCATTGGTCAGAAATTATAACTTCACTTATCGGTGAGTTATATTTCACTGCACAGCAACGCCAAATCGAATTGCAGTTTGAGCATCAGGGAGATCCTACAGTTAAGCAAGGGCAGCCATTATTACTTGCGCAAATGTTGAGAAACTTGTTGGATAATGCGATTAAATATTGTCCTCAAGGCACTCAGGTTCGAGTAATTTTACAGTCTCGTAAAATTCTTATTGAAGATAATGGCGGTGGTGTTGCGCCAGAAGAATTAGCAAAATTAGGGCAGCGTTTTTATCGTCCTGCAGGACAAAATGAAAAGGGAAGTGGGCTTGGATTGTCTATTGTGGCAAGAATAGCGGAATTGCATCACTATCGTTTCCGATTAGAAAACATTGAATCTAACGGGCAAATTCAAGGTTTACGCGCTATCATTGAGTTATAAAAAAGGGCGTTTAATACGCCCTTATTTTTAAAACACTCCACCAATTAGTTCTAATCGACCTTTCTCAACTTTAATTTCTTTGGCAAATTTCTTAATTAGCATTTGTTTCATGTCGCTTTCATCCAAGGTGTAAACCGGCATACGACTTAATAGTGCAGCAACACCATCACTTAATAGCGGCATAACGTCTTGGAGTTGATCCATGACATTATTAGGTTCGCCAGACCAGCGTAAAATTCGTAGATTTTTTAAATAGAG
>CAUETL010000130.1:0-4931 GCA_959020685.1 Parahaemophilus parainfluenzae
GTTACTGATCGCTTAAATCAATCTTTTACTGATTTGATGAGCTACGATTTCACTGCCAACATGGAAAACGTACTAGACCAAATTGCATCTGGTGAGAAAAATTGGAAAGCTGAGTTAAATCAATTCTTCAAAGATTTTTCTACCCAACTTTCTACGGCTGAATTAGATGAGTTAGAAGGTGGAATGAAGCCGAATAGCCTTGTGCTCACCGATATTGATTGCCCAACTTGTGGCCGCAAAATGGCGATTCGCACAGCAAGTACAGGTGTCTTCCTTGGTTGTTCAGGTTATGCATTACCACCAAAAGAGCGTTGTAAAACGACGATTAATCTCATTCCAGAAGCAGAATTACTAAATGTATTGGATGAGGCTTCTGAGACCAAAGCCTTAATGGATCGTAAACGTTGTCCGAAATGCGGTACCGCGATGGATAGCTACATCATTGACCCACATCGTAAATTACATATTTGTGGTAACAATCCGAATTGTGATGGTTATTTGGTTGAACAAGGCCAATTCAAAATTAAAGGCTATGACGGCCCGATTGTAGAATGTGACAAGTGTGGTGCGGATATGCACTTGAAACTCGGTCGTTTTGGTAAATATATGGGCTGTACCAACTGTGATAACACCCGTAAGATTTTGAAAAACGGCGAGGTTGCACCGCCAAAAGAAGAACCGGTTCAGTTCCCTGAATTGAAATGTGAAAAATCTGATGCGTATTTTGTATTACGAGATGGGGCAAGTGGCGTGTTTATGTCAGCACATAACTTCCCTAAATCACGTGAAACTCGACCGGCAAAAGTGGCTGAATTAGCGCTTTATCGTGATCGTTTACCGGAAAAATTACGTTATTTAGCAGATGCACCACAAAAAGATTCTGAGGGTAATGAAGCCATTATCCGCTTTAGCCGTAAAGAAAAACATCAATATGTGACATCTGAAAAGAATGGCAAAGCCACAAAATGGATTGTGGATTATATTGATGGAAAATGGGTAGAACGGAAAAAGTAGGATGAACATCACGGTTTATTGCGGTGCGAGTTTGGGTAATGATTCTACTTATCAGGCTGCCGCAAAAAAATTAGGAAAATGGATTGCAGATGGTCAACATACTTTAGTTTATGGTGGCGGAAAATTGGGATTAATGGGCGTAGTTGCAGATACTGTACTTGCTCATCAAGGTAAAGTAATTGGCATTATCCCTCAATTTTTACAAGACAGAGAAGTTTCACATCCTAATTTAACTAAGACCGTAATTGTTGAAAGCATGTCTGAGCGAAAAAATAAAATGATTGAGCTTGGCGATGCTTATATTGCTTTGCCTGGCGGACCTGGCACTTTAGAAGAAATTACTGAAGTGATTTCTTGGGCGCGAATTGGAAAAAATAACAATCCTTGTATTCTATTTAATGAAAAGGGGTATTTTGATTCATTAAAGTCCTTTTTTAGCCATATGGTAAAAGAAGGCTTCTTTACTCAAGGTGATTTTGAGAAAATTTTATTCTCGAATGATCTTCAAGAAATCGAAACCTTTATTGAACATTACCAACCTCCAGCGTTAAGAACATATTAAAAAAGTGCGGTTAAATTTGACCGCACTTTTTTATGATTAATGATGATGTTCTGGTTTTGGTGGGAGTTTAGCTCTAGCTTTACCAACAGGGAGAATTAACGTTGCGTAATTTGCTGATTGTTGACACACTTTTTGATCTTCAAATGGTTCTTTATGAATCACTTTAAGTTTCCAAACACCTTCAATTAATGGGATAAAGTTAACTTTACCTTCTTTGTCTGTTTTACCAGAAAAGGCTTGCGGCTCACGGTGAGATGTTGCCGCTTCCATATCTTTTACAACAAATGTATCAGAGGTTGCGATAATCGTTTCGCCTGCAAGTGGTTGGTCTTTATAGAAAATCTGAACAGGGAAAGCTTCACCTGCTTTAATTGTTTTCGGATCTTTAAGTGGCACGATTTCAAGTGGTAAGCCGAGGCGTGTCATTGCCATCTCTGCATTTAATGGTTTTTTGCCCACTACAGTAAAGGCTTTACCAAACATTTGAGTTTGTTCGCAATAGAATGCATTTGGTGTGCCTTGTAAGTTATCCATTTTCCAACCTTCATTATTTTGTGACCAGAAAGTTGGTTTATAAGTCGCTGTTACCCAATATGAACCGTCTTTTAACGGTTTTTCTGATTGATATTGGTAGTTTTCACCTTTTTGTACTAATGTTTGCATTTCACCATCTTGATTGATGAGTTCCATCGGTGGAAAAATCGCGAGACGTTTTTCAGGAATTTTTTCAACGTAGGGGTAGTCACCATAAGCTAAATCAGCTTTTAAAACGGAATTGGAAGCAAGTTGTGCCGGTGTTGCAACCCAAACTTCATGAGCTTGCGCGAGCGCAGAGAAACCAAGTAGTGCTGCAATTAATGTTTTTTTCATTGTCTTTCCTTTTTAATCAATAAATCAATTTATAGAAAGTATTCGATAGGGCGGACGAGTATAACGAAAAAGAAATGATGAGACGAATAGAAAAAGTTGATTTTGTGAGGAACTTCACATTTTCTTAACAAAAAAGTGCGGTCAATAAAACGATTGTTTTTCTGACCGCACTTGTTTTAAATAAAAAGCTAAATAGACTTATTTTTTAGATGGTTTAATGGCTAATAGATTGCAGCTTAATTTACTAATCACATGTTCAGCTGTATTACCTAATAACGCTGCAGATAAACCGGTTCTTCCCACTGTACCTAAAATCACTAATTCAGCTTCAATTTCTTTTGCTACTTCTGGAATCACTTCTTCAGGGAAACCTTCGCGTACATGGGTATGATCTTCATCAATACCAAATTTTTGACGTAAAGCTTTCATATTGATGAGGTGCTGGCCGCGAATGCCATTTTCATAACCTGAAGTATTAAATTCAGGTAAATCAATTGCCATATTAATTGGCGCAACAGGGTAGGCTGCCACTAAATGTACGTTACCACGGTTTAAGTTTTCCGCTAAATTCATGCCTGTTGAAACTAACTCTCGGTTGAATTCATCTTGATATTCTTGTTCACCTGACACATTAACAGCGACTAAAATACGGCGTTGGTGTTTCCAGTCGCCATCACGCACCATTAATACTGGGATTGGACATTTACGCAACAATTGCCAATCTACTGGTGTGAAAATCAATGAAGTAAAACTTTCTTCATCTTTAGTATATTTCACAACGAGGTCGTATTGATTTTTTTCAACTTCTTCACGAATTGCATCCGCTTCATTGCTGCTCCATACAATGTGAGATTCAAACTCAATTTCCGGATCAGCATATTTATCTAAATAAAATTGCACAGCTTGACGTTGTTGTTCAACGGCTGTTTTATGCATTTCGCTGCGTTCTTCAGAAGAAAGAAGCGCTGACATCTCATACGATAAGTCATAAACACTCAAAAGGGTGGTGATTTTTACCTTTGTTTCATTTTGCTGTTCTTTAACAAGACGAATGGCACGAGCTAGAGCATATTGTTTTTCGTTATCAGGATTGAGTACAACAAGAATATTATTAAATTTCATAAAACCTCCAAGATATGAGATATCAATAGGATAGAAAAGATTTTAAACGATGACAAGAACCGATTATCAAAAAAGTGATCTCGTGCAAGTTTTTTTGTTTCAAATGTTAAAAAAGCGTGAAAACTCACGCTTTTAAATTATTCTGCTAACTGGATTTTAGTTTTATGTACACCAGTTAAATCAATTAAGGCATTTATATCATTAATAGTAATGTATTTTCCTTGAACAGAGAGTACACCTAATTTTTGAAAACGTCCAAGCAAACGACTGATGGTCTCAACCGTTAGGCCAAGATAGTTACCAATATCGCTACGAGTCATGGTTAAACGGAATTCTTTCGCAGAGAAACCTCGGGCAGAATAGCGTTTAGATAGGTTATGGATAAATGCGGCTAAACGTTCTTCAGCATTCATTTTAGACAGTAATAAAATCATTTCTTGATCACTTTTGATTTCACTACTCATTAAACGCATAATTTGCTGACGAAGTTTCGGCATTTTTCCAGATAAATCATCTAAGATATCAAAGGGAATTTCACATACCATTGCCGTTTCCAATGCTTGTGCAAAACTCGGATGTTGCATATTCGTGATCGCATCGAAACCGACTAAATCGCCTGGTAAGTGGAAAGAGGTAATTTGTTCTTCACCGGCTTCGCTAATGGTATAAGTTTTAATGGTACCGGAACGAATCGCATAAATAGAATTAAGCGTGTCGCCCGCTTTAAAAAGGACTTGAGATTTTTGTATAGGCTTTTTACGCTCGATGATGTTATCAAGCTGATCGAGCTCATGTTCGTTCAATGTGAAAGGAATACAAAGTTGACTAATGCTGCAATCCTGGCAGTGAATCGCACAACCACCAGATTGAACTCTGCGCCCTGATTTGGTTTCTGAAACGAAATTCTTCATTAGTTCCTCAAATCGATAAATATAGTGTAAAATTGATCTAACGCAATTATTCTACCACTAAATAGTCAATTTAAGAAGTTATCTACGAGTAAATAGGTATGGCAGCAGAAAAATTAACCAAAAAACGTTTAATACAAATTATTATCATGTTGATTATTTTAGTCAGTGCATTTGTTTGGCGATATATATTGCAATAAGTGCGGTCAAATTTTTGATTGTTTTGAGAAGAAAAAAAGAGCCACGATTTTGTGGCTCTTTGTTTTAAAATGTAAGTCAGATTACCATTCGTAACCGACACCTGCACCCACAGTAAATTGACCGCGAGTATCTGCAGCACCATTTACGTTGGTTGACCAGTGACCGTTATCAGAGTTACGAGACGCTTTAATTGCAATCGCGCTTTCACCGCGGTGATGAGCTACGCCGGTTGATACCATGCTCTTACCATCTTT
>CAUETL010000131.1:0-4915 GCA_959020685.1 Parahaemophilus parainfluenzae
GTTGGGATTGCCACAGGAAGTACATCAAGTGAAAAAACAACTGAATGTGTTAACCAAATTTAATGATCCAAAAGGGCAGTATTTGTATTGTTTAAATTGCGGTTCGGTTAAGTAAGATTGTTAAGTATAAAAAAGGGCGGAATGTAATTTCCGCCCTTTTTTTTTATCCAATTAGTTTATTTTTCATTTTTGATATTGGAGAAAATATTTGCCAAAATTGGACCTGATACATTGTGCCAGAAACTAAATAAAGCACTTGGTACCGCGGCAATTGGGTTGAAATGAGCAGCTGCCAGTGCAGCACCTAAACCGGAGTTTTGCATACCCACTTCAATTGCTACTGCTTTACTATCCGCCGTATTAAGTTTAAATAATTTTGCCGCAAAGTAGCCAATTAAATAGCCTAAGCAGTTATGTAAAACCACAACACTGAAAATTAATAGGCCTGATTCTACGATTTTATCCTTACTTACTGCTACAACGGCTGCCAAGATTAAAACGATAGAAATAACAGAGACTAATGGCATAGTTTGGCTTGCTTGCTCCACCTGTTTTTTGAAGAGCGCACGAACGACTAACCCTAAGAAAATTGGGAACAATACCATTTTTAATACAGACATAAACATTGCACCTGCATCAATATCTAACCATTGGCTTGCTAATACATAGAAAATAGCAGGGGTTAATACTGGTGAAAGTAAGGTTGAGATTGTGGTACAAGCAACAGAAAGCGCGGTATTACCTTTCGCTAAATAAGTCATTACGTTTGATGACGTACCACCTGGGCAAGAACCCACAAGAATTACACCAACCGCTAAATCAGCTGGCAAATCAAAGGCTTTTGCTAATCCAAATGCAATAGCAGGCATGATAATGAATTGACCCGCTACACCAATGAATACAGATTTCGGGTGTTTAGCCACTTCACTGAAATCAGCGAAAGTTAAGGTAATCCCCATGCCAAACATCACCAAACCTAAAAGGTAAGGAATGTAGGGTGCAAAAATTTTGAATTGCTCTGGGAAGAGAAAGGCGAGAAGAGCAAAAACAATCGCCCATAGTGCGAAAGTTTTGCTCACAAAGTTAGTGAGTTTTAATAACGCTTGCATAGTTGCTTTCCTATTTTGTTAAAAAGAATGAAAAGAGCGGTCAATTTTAAAGACGTTTTTTTGAGATGTCTATGCCTAACTTATTTTAAAGAGAATTAGGAAGTCGTTGTTTGCCAAGCATTTTCATCAAGTAATTGACCAAAATGGCTTTCTACAAGCAGGCGAGTAATATTATTTTGAGGATTAGAAAAGATCTCTCTTGGTGTACCAGATTCGATAATTTCACCATCATCCATCACCAAAACTTGATCTGCAATATGTTTGATAATGCCTAAATTTTGTCCAATATAAATATAGGAAATGCCTAAATGTTCTTGTAAATCTAAAATCAGATTAAGCAATTGAATACGCACAGAAGCATCTAATGTACTCAATGCATCATCAATAATAATGATCTCGGGTTGAAGAATTAGAGCACGAGCCAAGGCGATCCGTTGTTTTTGGCTGACTGAAAGATGTTTAATTTTCAGATTCGTATAATCAGGATAAAGCCCTACCAATGAGAGCGTTTCAAAGATCTTTTCATTGCGAGTCTCTTCATCCCAATCGGTAATTAATCGTAGTGGTGCATCTAAGGCTTGTCCAATATTTAAACGCGGGTTAAACGCTGAATTCGCATCTTGGAAAACCATTCGAATATGCTGTGCGCGATAGTGAAAATCTTCGAATTGTAATGGTAAATCATTAAATAAGATTTTTCCTGAAGCAGGAGGAGTTATCCCTGCGATCATTTTTACTAAGGTCGATTTACCCGAACCATTTTTACCGATAATCGCAAGCGTTTCTTTACGGTTAAGCGTAAAGCTGACGTCTTTTACCGCATAAAACTGCTCGAAACCAAAAAGTTTTGCGGGTTCATCAAAGGTTTTACTGAGATTTTCCACTTGTAATAATGGCATTATTCGTTTCCTTTTGATTCGGTATTGAGCGTAAGCGGTGAAGTTGCAATTTTATCTTTAAACTGCCGTTCTCGAAGATTAATCGGATGATGGCAGGAAAACTCATGCTGTTTAATGCGATATCGGCTTGGTTTTTGAATACATTCACGCTGAGCAAAAGGGCAGCGAGGTCCTAAACGACAGCCAATCGGCATTTGTTCTAAAATCGGCACAGTTCCTTCTAATGTCCCTAATTTGCTTTTAAAACCTAAAGGGCGACTAAAATCGGGAACAGAGTAAAGCAATGCTTGTGTATAAGGATGATGAGGCATTTCTAATATTTGGTCGGTCGGCCCAGACTCTGTATTTTGCCCACAATAAAGAACGGAAATGCTATCACACCATTCACTGATACTTTTAAGATCGTTACTGGCTAATAAAATTGTTGTACCTTGGTTTTGGTTCATACTTGAAAGCAAACGGAAAATTTGCAATGCCGTAATGGACTCCAAAGAATTAGTGGGTTCATCCGCAATTAATAATCGAGGTTGATTCGCCACTGCTACGGCAATCATCACTTTTTGGCCTTCACCTTCAGTGAGCTCATTAGGATAACTCGCCATAATATCTTGGTGATCTTTGATACCTACTCGGTGTAGTAGTTCAATTGCGCGACGTTTTTTCCAACCAAACCATTGCCACCAACGACCTTTAAAGGTCCAATTCGGAATACTTTGAATAAGCTGTTTACCAATTTTTCGACTTGGATCAAGGCAGCTTAATGGATTTTGGAAAATCATTGAAATTTCTTTTCCAACGATTTTTCGACGTTGATTCGGCGTCAGTTTAAGCAATTCAACATCATTAAAACGAAAACGGTCAGCGGTGACAATCCAGTTATCTTTAATGGAATTACTGATTACTTTAGCGATTAAACTTTTACCTGAACCTGATTCAACGACGAGCACTAGAATTTCCCCTTCCTTAAGCGAAAGATTGACGCTGTCCACAATTTTCATGCGACCGTTTGGTGTTTGAATTTCAATATTAAGATTGCGAATATCTAACAGCGCCATGGGTTACTCGTAATATTTATTGATTGCTTTACACAATCCGTTAGTAAAAATAATGCTTAATAAAATGGTGAAAATAATAGCAAAGCCCGGTAATAAAACTGTCCAAGGGGCAAGATAAATCAGCTCTAACGAATCTTTAATCATTGCGCCCCATTCTGGCATTGGACGTTGTGCACCAAGAGAAATAAAGCTGAGTGCCGTAATATCTAAAATAGCGACCACAAATGCACGAGAAATTTCTTGCGTATAGACGACACTAATATTCGGCAAGATTGTCGTTTTTAATAATTCCCAGTTTGAAATACCATCTAATTTCAGTAAGAGTACGTAGTCTTTCTTTAGTTCTTGCTGAATAGCTTGATAAATCGCATGTACAAAATAAGGCAAAATAGCCAACAGAGTGGCAAACATGGCATTTATTAAGCTTGGTTCCATTAACGTGGAAATAATAATAGCAATCAGCAAAATGGGGATAGATAAAAACGCATCAAAAATATGACCTAAGAAACGGGATTTAATCCCTTCTGACATACCGGCAAGAATACCTAATGCGCCGCCAATAATTGCCACAGCAATGACCACTAAAAGAGAGGAACCGAGAGTATATTGTGTCCCCATAATTAATCGACTGAGTACATCACGACCAAGATCATCCGTACCAAAGAAAAAAGCAATACGACCTTTTTCTACCCAAGATGGCGGCATGAGTTCTTCTCCGACAAACTCCATGCTTTCGCTATAAGGCATAATGAGTTTAGGAAAAAGTGCGGTCAAAATCAGAAGACAAAATAAATAGAAACAGAATAATGCCACGCGATTCTGACGGAAAAGCAACCAAATCTGAAAGAAGGAGGTGCTTTCGCGAAATTCATCAGGTTCTCTATCTTGCATACCAGCCCTTCTTATTCAATGGATCTAACACAAACATGAGCAACTTGGCGAAGGTATCAATAATAATGATACAAATACCAATTACAACTACACCGGCAGAAATACTGTTGTAATCTTGTTGGGTTACGGCATCAATCAACCAACGTCCAATTCCTGGCCAGCCTAATACCGTCTCAACCAACATACATTGCGTTAATACTAAGGTAAATACACGCGTAAGTTGTGGAATTAATAACGGAAAAGTATTGCGGAAAACATAACGTCTTAAAATCGCCCATTTTGACCAGCCACGTGTTGCTGCCGCTTTAGCATATTCTTGTTGAAGTAAATAATCTGCTCGTTGCTGAATGATGCGGATAAATTCCATGGTCGGCAGAATACAAAGCACTAATGTAGGCAAGGCTAGATGTTGTAAAACATTTTGTACGATTTTAGTTCGGTAAGGCACATCCACAAACCACACATCAATAATAGGGAAACCCGTGATAGGTTTGATTTCATAGAGTAAATTATATTGCCCAATGGCTGCGATCTCCCAGCTTTGAATCGCTGCTACATAAAGCAAAATTGGTGCAAACCAGAAAATCGGAATAGACAAACCAACATTGGATATACTCTGCAATGTACGTGAAAAAACACGTTGATTATAGACCGCACTTAATACACCGAGAGGAATACCTAAGATACAAGCTAATAAGAGCGCAGTAAAACAGAGTTCTAATGTGGGTGGTAATACCGTAAAAATTAAATCTTTTAAGGATTCTCCGCCGTTATAGGTAATCCCTAAATCGCCCTGTAACAATGATATAAGGTAATGATAATAAGCACTATAAATGTTATTTGTGACAAGATCGGCGTTGAGCGGATCTCGCATTAAAATCACAAAACTTAATACGGATAAAATCAATAATAAAATGCTTACCCAAATCACATGACGGATCGCTGAAACGAGCATTATTTA
>CAUETL010000132.1:0-4906 GCA_959020685.1 Parahaemophilus parainfluenzae
TAATGTTTTCCAAAAAAATCATTTGCAGCAAATACATTTCCCGTAAAAAGCTCATTGTTTTGTATTGGATTGTATTTATCGTCATGCTCTTTTTCTTAACTTATCCAACCATTTTACCGTGGATTTTAGAGCTTTCTAATTAGGAACAAAAAATGAAGAAATTAACGACCGCACTTTTGCTTTCATTGTTCTCATTCTCTGTCGCTCAGGCGGAAGAAACAAAGCAAGTTGTGCTAAAAGTGAATGAAATGAACTGCCAGCTTTGTGCTTATTTGGTGAATAAAGAGTTGCGTAATATTGATGGCGTGATTTCCACTAAAGCCTCCATTAAAGACAGAACTGTGACTGTTGTGGAAGATCCAAAAGTTGCTGATGAGCAATTGATTAATGCGATTCACAAATTGGAATATACGGCGGAAGTAGTTAAGTAAAGCGGTAAAAATAAAAGTGCGGTCAATTTTGTGAAGTTTTAAAACTCATTAAAATTGACCGCCCTTTATATCTGGACATTTAAAATTACATTCTACTCAAATATTAATCTATCCAATATTTTTGAATGTGTACTTGTTTGAATATTTTCGAGATTACCATCGCTTATTTCTAACTTCAATTATCAAAACTAAAGTCGCCATTGCAGCAGAGCCATTTAACCAAAAAGATGCCATTTTCTTAAAATCAGAAAAAGAATAATTATCAAGCTTTAGAAGCAGCTCAAATAAACTAAACGCTAACGTAGAAAATGTAAAACAAATAATAAATATAATTACCCAAAATATAAGATATTGAAGTAATAGCTTAGTTTTCAATATTCCTCCCGATATATAGGCTCATTATTAAATATATTACTACTTTAGCTATGTTCCAAGCCACTGCTAATGGCTAGATATGATGTTGCATTGAGTTTAAACACAAAGTGCGGCCAAAATTGACCGCACTTTTTTATCTTTAAGAATCGACTTATTTAATCACGCCACATGCCATACGTGGGCCGCCACCGCCAAGTGGAGCTGGATGATCTGAGTGGTTATCGCCACCTGCGTGAATCATAATAGAGTGACCACGAACTTCATCTAATTTTTTAAGACGTGGCGCTAAAACAGGGTTAGTTGCTGTACCATCATGTAATACAGTTAAAGCAGGTAAGTCACCTAAGTGAGCATCATCTTGCCATGGGTAACCGTGTTGTTTTGCACCTTTAGGATCCCAGTGACCGCCAGCCGCTAAACCTGCAGTTAATTTACCGTCTTTTTCTTTTGGATCACAGCTTGGATTTTCATGAATGTGGAAACCATGTAAACCTTCAGCTAAACCTTGTAGATTTGGTGTAAATACTAAACCATAATTTGATTCAGTAATGGTTACAGTCCCTACATCTTTGTTACCATTTGCAGGATCTAATTGTTGTACTTTTACTTCGATTGAAGGACCTGCTGGTTTTGCCATATGGTCATGTGCATTTGCCACGCCAGCAGCACAAATTCCGCTGATTGCTAATGCTAAGAGAGTTTTCATTTTCATCATAAGCTCCTTTACTTTAGAAAGACTCAAATTAATTCTACCTAAATACCAATAAAAAAATAGTGGTTTATATTAAGTATTTGACAATTAAATCGATTTAATTTTTCTATCAATCAAACCTATCCGCCAATAAAAATTGCAAGACGGCATCCATTCTTAAATGTGGGATGCATTCACCTTGTTGTAAAACTTGAGGTTCGAAGGAATCAAAATCAAAAGATTGTTTTGACCAGAACTCTGCACTAGGTAGTTTACTTGGTACAGACCCCGGATAAAGCGTAATAAGTTGCTTATCTACAGAACGCACTCCTTGAATAGCTTTGATTTGTTTACCATTTTGATTAACTAAAACTTGTTTTGTCGCTCGAATCGCAGCAATTGCCGTGTATTCTGTATCAATCCCTTCAAATTCAACATGACGACCGCCCTCTTGCACCAATTGGCACATCAGACTAATTAAGTTTTGAATTTGATCTGTTGTGATATGATCAGCTTTTGTTGCCACAAACATGAGCTTATCAATATTCGGGGAAAACAAACGATTAAGTAAATTGCGCTTCCCATAATGGAAATTTTTGAAAAGCTGATTAAGCCCTGTTTGCATATCGATAAAAGCTTGTTGGCTATGATTTAGTGGCGTTAAGCAATCGGCTAAAATCACTTGGCGATCAAAAGTAGAAAAATAATTTTCATAAAAGCCTTTCACCACCTTATTACGATAATAATCATATCGCTTATTCAACACGGCAAAATAGCTATTGGATTTCGCCTCTCTTTTCAGTTTTTGCCATTGTTCTTCCGACAAATGCAATAACGGGAAAAATTGTAATACAGGTGCACCTTCTAATTCTCCAGGCAAGACAAATCTACCTGGTTGAATAAATTGCATTCCTTCTGCTTTGCAGGCAAGCAAATAATCAGTATAAGATTTTGCAATCTGTGCTAAAACATCTTCATTGACGACCGCACTTAGGTCGAGTTTTTTCAGTTTATCCAACCAATCTTGCGCAAACTGTTGGCGAACACCCGATGTAATTTTGGCTTGTTCGAGTGACCATTGTTGAAAGTCTAGATTCAGCAGAGGTAAATCCAATAGCCATTCACCAGGATAATCAAAAATATCCAAATATAATGCGCCACGTTCTTTAAAATGGCGAAGTAAGCCCGATTGGCGTTCAAAACGAATAGCAAGACGTGTTTCACTTACCCCTCGAGTAGATTGGCACCATTGTGGTGGATTATTCATTAAATCATTGAGATTCGCTTCATAATCAAAACGTGGAATACTTAAATCCTGCTGAGGCACACGTTTTACCGCTAAAATAGATTGATTTCGGGCAGCCTCAAATAGAGGAAGATGTGCATTTCCCTCTTGATTAATATGTAACAATTGATTAATTAAGCTTGTAATGAAGGCTGTTTTACCGCTTCGACTTAGTCCTGTCACAGCCAAACGTAAAGTGCGGTCAAATCCACGATTGATTATTTGATTAATTTCCCGATTAATTGATTTAAACATATCCTAAAAATCCAATAACTAGCCATTTTTGCCAAGATATTTTACAATTCACTCAATTTATCACAAAACGGTCTTTAATAATAAAGCTATGTTACGTCGAAATGTCACTTTTTGTTTTTTATTGTGTGGGTTGAGCCAAATTAATCTGGCACAAGCCGCGCCAAGCATACCCAAAATGTTGACAGAAAACGGCTTAACATACTGCACGAATGCATCGGGTTTTTCCTTTAACCCGCAAACTGCTGACGCTGGCACCAGTATGAATGTGGTGACGGAACAAATTTATAACAAATTGTTTGATATTAAAGATCATAGTGCAGCGCTTGTTCCGGTGTTAGCACAATCCTATTCTCTTTCATCTGATGGTAAACAAATCCTCATTAATCTTCGTAAAGGGGTGAAATTCCATCGTACCCCTTGGTTTACCCCTACACGTGACTTTAATGCAGAAGATGTGGTCTTTTCGATTAATCGTGTTTTAGGGCATGATACTTACCTACCAACACTTTCAGATGATGTGGTCACCTATAAAAATCCACAATATAGAATCTTCCATGAGCA
Organism: Parahaemophilus parainfluenzae; assembly: GCA_959020685.1. Classification (GTDB taxonomy): domain Bacteria; phylum Pseudomonadota; class Gammaproteobacteria; order Enterobacterales; family Pasteurellaceae; genus Haemophilus_D; species Haemophilus_D parainfluenzae_T. The sequence goes on from CAUETL010000132.1 coordinate 3,599, forward strand.
AGCCAAAAAGGTACACTTTCCTTATTTTGAAAGTATTAAGCTGAATCAAAAAATTAAAAGTATCACAGCAACGAATCCTTATCAGGTCAAAATTGATCTATTTGAACCCGATGCCTCAATTCTGTCGCATCTTGCCAGTCAATACTCTATTATTTTCTCGCAAGAATATGCGTATCAATTAAGTGCCGATGATAACCTCACTCAATTGGACACCCATCCTGTTGGAACAGGTCCTTATCAAGTGAAAGATTACGTTTATAACCAATATGTTCGGTTGGTACGCAATGAGGATTATTGGAAAAAAGAAGCTAAAATTAAAAATATCATCGTGGATCTTTCTACGGATCGTACGGGACGTTTAATAAAATTCTTTAATAATGAATGCCAAATTGCTTCTTACCCTGAAGTTAGCCAACTCGGTTTATTAAGCGAAAAAGATGATCGCTATTATCTGCAATCTACAGATGGAATGAACTTGGCCTATTTGGCTTTCAATTTCCAAAAGCCATTAATGCAGGATAAAACCATTCGCCAAGCCATTTCGCAAAGCTTAAACCGTTTTAGAATTGTGCGAAATATTTACCACAACACGGCAACGGTGGCGAATAACATTATTCCTGAAATTTCTTGGGCTTCGGCAATTAATACGCCCGATTTTCCTTATGATTATCAGCCTGCAGAAGCAGAGAAAACATTACGCGATAAAAAACTCACGTTAAATATGTGGGTGATGAATGAAGAGCAAGTGTATAACCCAGCCCCAATTAAAATGGCGGAGCTCATTAAATGGGATTTAGCCAAAGCCGGCGTGGATGTTAAAGTGCGGTCAGTCACACGTACATATTTAATCGAACAATTACGCAAAGGCACAGAAGATTATGATTTAATCTTAACGGGTTGGCTTGCTGGAAACCTTGATCCTGACGGTTTTATGCGTCCGATTTTAAGTTGTGATACGCAAAATGAAATCACGAATTTATCAAATTGGTGTAATCCTGAATTTGATAAGATGATGAATCGTGCACTGGCGACCAATCATTTATATGAGCGCTCTAAAGCATATAACAATGCACAAGACCTCGTCTTAAACGAATTGCCTATTGTGCCAATTGCAAACGTCAAACGACTTTTGGTCGCACGTGGCAATGTTAAAGGAATTGAGATGACCCCATTTGGTAGCATCAATTTTTCTACCTTGTATTTCATGAAAAATAAGGAGAAAAAATAATGCTCATTTCAGCCATTCGCCATATAATTTGGGTAAGCATTTTATTATTGATTTTATCCGTATTAAGTTTTGTGATTTTA
>CAUETL010000133.1:0-4867 GCA_959020685.1 Parahaemophilus parainfluenzae
CATTGCTACGCCGCTTAACTCGATGAATAAACCTGCGATAGTTGCACTCATTAAGTTAGCTAATGTACCTGCGACAACTGCTTTTAACCCTAAGCGAGCCACATCACCACGACGATTTGGTGCCATACCACCGATACCGCCGATTAAGATTGCGATAGAACTGAAGTTAGCGAAACCACATAATGCGAAAGTGATGATGGCTTTGGTTTTTTCACTTAATACAACTGCAGCATCCGGTTGTAAATATTTCGCGAACTCTAAGTAACCCACGAATTCGTTCACCGCTAATTTCATACCAATCATTTGACCCGCAATTGCAGATTCATCCCAAGATACACCGATTAAGTACGCTAATGGTTTGAAGATCCAACCAAAGATTGATTGTAACGTTAAGTCAGCGTAACCGAACCAGCCGCCTACACCACCTAAAATACCGTTAACTAAAGCGATTAAACCCACGAATGCGATTAACATCGCACCTACGTTTAACGCTAATTGCATACCGGCACTCGCACCACCCGCCATGGCTTCAAGCACGTTAGTCGGTTTTTCGCTATCATCCGCTTCAGGTTGTTTATCAGTAAATTGTTCTGTTTGTGGGAATAAAATTTTCGCAAATAATAAACCCGCTGGTGCAGCCATGAAAGATGCCGCGATTAAGTAAGTCAATGGTACGCCCATTTCTGCATAACCCGCCATTACTGAGCCCGCGATAGAAGCTGTACCACCCGCCATAATAGCGAACAATTCAGATTGGGTCATATTTTTAATGTAAGGACGAACCACTAAAGGTGCTTCAGTTTGACCTACGAAGATATTCGCTGCTGCAGACATTGATTCTGCTTTAGATGTACCTAACGCAACTTGCAATGCACCACCAATCACTTTGATGACCACTTGCATGATGCCTAAGTAGTAAAGCACTGAAATTAAACCAGAGAAAAAGACGATGATTGGTAACACCTTCACCGCAAAGATAAAGCCGGCATTTGAAGGATTTGCTAAGCCACCAAAGACGAAGTTAATCCCTTCATTACCATAGGCGATAACATTTGATACACCATTTGCTGTCGCTTGCAATGCATCACGACCAAACGGCACATACAAAATAAGGGCCGCAAATCCGATTTGGATCGCCAAAGCCCCTAATACAGTACGTAAATTAATCGCCTTACGATTATTTGAAAATAATACGGCAATGATCAGTAATACGACAATGCCTAAAACGCTACCTAAAATACCCATTTTTTTCCCCTAGGTTGGTTAGATAAGTAAGTGAATAAAATTGTCCTATTCTACTTGTTTTTCGGTAAAAAGTCGGAATATTTTTGCTACTTTTCGGTATGTTTGCTTATAAAATGGTCACAATTTTGGTCAGACCACAAGATTTCGCATAGTTTTCAAGCGCTTGTGTCTGCTCAACGGTTGGGACATAAGGGATGAGCCCTTCAGCGTCTCGTGCACCTTTTGTGTGCATTCGGATAATTTTGAACAACACATCCGGATAGTCTTTCAATAAAATAGCAACCTGTTCCACCAACTTTTCTGCATCAAAAAAATTCACCACATAAACTAACCGCACTTCTTCCACTTTATTTAATGGTAATAATTGCGCCAAGTTCTTTAAATTGCGATCTAAGTTTTCTTGCTTGATATGTTGATGAGTAGGGATGATGTTTTTCGGGACAACGCCTTGGTGATTTTGTCTATCAAAGCACAAATTTTGTAAGCCAAGCCCTTCTCCTTTCAAGTCAAAGAGAAATTTGTCTGTGACCTCAATTAAAGGACGAATTGCGTCAAATTCAAAGAAACCACTGCTATCTAAATAGCAAGTTAGCCCTTCCTTACGTAGTTTTTGAAACAATGGAATGAGCTTTTTATGATGAATGGTGGGTTCACCGCCAGAAACGGTCACTCCACGAATGAAAGGTACTGCATCCATTACTTGCTCATACAAATACTGCAGGCTGACTTGATGAGCGCCTTCTGCATAACGAGGAATGGTTTCTGGATTATGGCAATAAAGGCAGTTTAACTTACAACCTTGTAAGAAAATACTGGTACGATTCCCCTGCCCTTCTACATTAGAAAAAGGAATAATACGATGCAGGGGAACATAAATATCAGAAAGTGCGGTCACAAAAAACGCTATTTTCTAAAGTAAGTTATCACTTACACAAGCTTCATTTGGAAAATCACTAATTCCGCTTGGCAGCAGAATGTGAAAACCGCTTTAAGTACATATCCCTCTTCAACCTGTTGAATTTCAGATTGAATTTGACAAGGTTCACTTTCTACATCACGTGCTTTTAATGTGAAATATTCCAATGCGCCTTCTGCATCTTGACGAGTCGCGTAAAACTGTTCGATAGGTAAACTACAATCACTGTTATCAAACAATGATTTCATATCGAAAGTATTACAGCCTACACATTCAATTGGTTTTTCAGTTTGAATGGCCATCTTTTTCTCCTTATCTAAAAAAGCCGTGATATAACACGGCTTATTAAGTTTAAAATTATTTTGCAGCAACAAAGCCGACGGCTTCGTACACTTTGGCAAGGGTTTCTTTCGCTCTTGCACGGGCTTTTTCCGCACCTTGACGTAAAATCTCGTCTAAAAGTGCTTCATCATTACGATATTGATAGAAACGTTCTTGTAAACCCGCAAGTAAGTTTGACACTTCGTCAGCCACCGCTGTTTTTAAGTGTCCATACATTTTGCCTTCAAATTCTTTTTCAAGGTCTGCCACAGATTTATCCGTTACTGCAGAAAGGATATCTAATAAGTTAGACACGCCCGCTTTGTTTTTCACGTCATAACGTACAACAGGTGGTTCATCAGAGTCTGTTACCGCGCGTTTGATTTTTTTCGCTACCGATTTAGGATCTTCAAGCAAAGTCACCACGTTATTACGGTTATCATCGGATTTAGACATTTTTTTATCAGGATCTTGCAAAGACATAATACGTGCACCGGCTTTGCCTAAGAAGATTTCAGGAATCGTGAAAATATCACCATAAAGGGCATTAAAACGAGCGGCAATATCACGGGTGATTTCTAAATGTTGTTTTTGGTCATCCCCTACCGGCACGCTTTTCGCTTGGTAAAGTAAGATATCTGCTGCCATTAAAACCGGATAATCAAATAAACCCACGTTAATATTTTCGGCATAACGTGCTGATTTATCTTTAAATTGAGTCATACGGCTCATCTCACCAAAATAGGTGTAACAGTTTAATACCCAGCTTAGTTGAGTATGCTCAGGTACATGAGATTGCACGAAGATCGTGCTTTTATTCGGATCAATGCCACAAGCCAAGTAAAGGGCGAGCACATCAAGGGTCGCTTTGCGAAGTGCCACAGGATCTTGACGTACAGTGATGGCATGTAAATCCACCACACAGAAAATACACTCATAATCTTCTTGCATTTTCACCCAGTTGCGAAGTGCACCTAAATAATTCCCGATAGTTAATTCGCCGGAAGGCTGCACGCCACTGAATACAATTGGTTTTGTCATTGGTTATCCTTTTATTCTGTAAACTGAATTGGCGCTATGATAACAAAAGATAGGGCGTTTTTTAATGATTGAGTTCAAAACAATGTGTAAAAATGCTATATTACGCCAAAAATTTCTGCAGCTCACAATTTATAATCCCAATGAAAAATTATAATGATATGGCTCTGGCACTTGCCGGTGTTTGTCAATCAGTCTTATTAATCAGTCAATTAGCACAAAAAGGCGAAGTTGATAACCAAGATGCATTCCAAACGACCATTCATTCTCTTCTCATTACTCAACCCGAAGATACATTAGCCGTATTTGGCGGCGACGTTCAACATCTTAAAGTGGGATTAAACACGCTTATCGAGCAACTCACCCAATTAAATGACAAAAATTTATTAAATTATTGGGGCAGCTTGTTAGCGTTAGAGAGCAAATTAAACAAACAACCTGAAATCAAACAAGAACTTGGCCGCCGTATTGCCCGTTTACCGGAACAACTTGCTTATCACGACAATCAATTTGATGATGAGATGTTTTCTATCATGGCAAACATTTATGTCGATACGATTAGTCCTTTAGGTAAACGCATTCATATTATTGGTTCGGCATATCATTTACAACAACAAAGTGTGCAAGACAAAATCCGTGCGTGTTTACTTGCCGGCATTCGTTCTGCCGTTTTGTGGCGTCAAGTCGGCGGCAGCAAATGGCAACTGTTATTTCATCGTAAAAAATTAGTGCAAGCGGCACGACAACTCTACTTAACTTTAAATTAATCCTTGGAGAACTCTTATGCAACTTTCCGCATTAACCGCTCTTTCCCCGATTGACGGTCGTTATCAAGATAAAGCCACTGCATTGCGTGGTATTTTCAGTGAATTTGGTTTACTCAAATTCCGTGTCACCGTGGAAGTACGTTGGTTACAAAAATTGGCGGCGACCGCTGAAATCCAAGAAGTTTCTTCTTTGTCCAAAGAAGCAAACGATTACCTTAATAAAATTGTAGAAGAATTCAGTCTTCAAGATGCTGAACGTATCAAAGAAATTGAACGCACTACGAATCATGACGTAAAAGCAGTTGAGTATTTCTTAAAAGAAAAAAGTGAGGACTTACCAGAATTAGCCAAAGTCTCTGAATTTATTCACTTTGCGTGTACATCAGAAGACATTAACAACCTTTCTCATGCCTTAATGTTAAAAACGGCGCGTGAAGAAGTGATCTTACCGGAATGGCAAAAACTGATTGATGAAATCACCCGTCTAGCGAACGAATACAACACTATCCCCTTACTTTCTCGTACACACGGCCAACCAGCCTCACCAAGTACTGTAGGTAAAGAAATGGCGAACGTGGTT
>CAUETL010000134.1:0-4821 GCA_959020685.1 Parahaemophilus parainfluenzae
TTACCTGTTACATTCTCAATTTCAGAAGGTGCTGATGGATGTGCACCTAACCACCACTCAGCACAAGGTTGATCTTTGGCTGAATTTAATCCAATCAATGATGCAATATAGTTTTTTCCGCCCCATGCATAATGCTGTACTTGGCCTGTTAATCGATAAATCATCTTTACCTGCTAAAAAAAGAATAAGGATAAAAAAATCCGCTTATTTAAAGCGGATCTTTTAGTCTATAAATCTTATTTTGTTAAACTTAAAACAACAGATTCCCCAGCAATCACTTCACCCGATTTTTTCTCGATAGATGAAATTTCATCCATGTTAGAGATAACCACTGGTGTTAAAACTGATTTTGCTTTTGATTCTAATGTTGCTAAATCAAACTCGATTACTGTGTCGCCGCGTTTTACGCTTTGACCTTCGTGTGCGATGCGAGTGAATCCTTCACCTTTCAATTCAACGGTATCAATACCGAAGTGAACGAATAATTCAACACCCTCTTTTGATTCCATTGAAAACGCATGGTTGGTTTCAAAAATTTTACCAATTACACCATCAACAGGTGCAACAATTTTGTTACCTGTTGGGCGAATCGCGATACCATCACCTACGATTTTTTCAGAGAAAACAACATCTGGTACATCTTCGATATTCACAATCTCACCAGAAAGTGGCGCATAAATTTCGACTTCCACTGTTTTGTTTTCTTTTGAACCAAATAATTTGTCAAATAAGCCCATTTTAATCTCCTATCTATTAAAGATGGCTAGTATTTTAACGTAAAACTCTGTTTTTGTATCTAGTTTAACGATTTTTCTGCTAAAAAAGCTTGAATTAATTGCTCAATTTCAGCAGCGGTTGGTTTTTGTAATACTTCATCAGCTAAGGCTTTCACCTCTTGATAATTCACATGACGAATTAATTTTTTAATACGTGGCACAGAAATTGCACTCATACTAAATTCATCTAAGCCCATACCAAGTAACAATAAGGTTGCTCGTTCATCACCGGCTAACTCACCACACATACCTGTCCATTTACCTTCTGCATGGGAAGCATCAATCACTTGTTTGATCAAGCCGAGCACTGAAGGAGACATTGGATTGTATAAGTGAGAAATTAATTCATTACCACGGTCAACAGCTAAAGTATATTGAGTTAAATCATTTGTACCAATACTAAAGAAATCCACTTCTTTCGCTAAGAATTTCGCATTCACCGCTGCAGATGGTGTTTCAACCATGACCCCCACTTGGATATTTTCATCAAAAGCTTTACCTTCTGCACGCAATTCTGCTTTTAAGGTTTCAAGCACTGATTTTAATTCACGAATTTCTTCTACCGAAATAATCATCGGAAACATCACAGCAAGTTTACCAAATGCAGACGCACGTAATACCGCTCTTAATTGCGCATGTAAAATCTCACGACGATCAAGAGCAATACGTACCGCACGCCATCCTAAGAATGGGTTCATTTCTTTTGGTAAATTTAAATATGGAAGCTCTTTATCACCGCCGATATCCATGGTACGTAATACCACTAAACGACCTTCCATTGCTTCAACCACTTCTTTATAAGCAATGAATTGCTCTTCTTCGCTTGGTAATTGATCGCGATCCATAAAGAGGAATTCTGTACGGTATAAACCTACCCCTTCAGCACCATTACGATGTGCACCTTCGCAATCGCGAATCGTACCAATATTAGCCACTACATCGACTTTATGACCATCAAGGGTCACTGCAGGCAAATCTTTTAATTTCGCTAATTCTGCTTTTTCTTCAGCGAGTTTTGCTTCTAAGGTTTTTAATTCGTCAATTTCAGCTTGAGTCGGATTCACGTAAACACGGTTGTTTACCGCATCTAAAATAAGATAATCACCTGTATTCACTCGTGCTGTGACATCATTTGTCCCTACAATGGCCGGTAATTCAAGTGAACGAGCCATAATTGAGGTATGCGATGTTCTACCACCAATATCCGTGATAAAACCTAATACTTTTTCTAAATTTAATTGAGCGGTTTCTGATGGAGTTAAATCATAAGCCACAAGGATGGATTCTTCGGTAATATCACCAAGATCCACAATATGCATGCCTAAAATATTTTTGATTAAACGATTACCGATATCGCGAATATCACCTGCACGTTCTTTTAAGTATTCATCATCAATTTCAGACAACATTTCAACTTGTTGATCGATGATTTTACTTGCTGCCACACTCGCATTCACTTTGTTTGAATGAAGATAATCAATAATTTCCTCTTCTAACTCTTCATCTTCAAGGATCATTAAATGGCCTTCAAAGATAGCCGCTTTTTCTTCACCTAAGGATTTTAATGCACGTTGATGAATAGAATTAAGTTGCTCAACGGCCGCTTCACGGCCCGCATAAAAACGGGCAACTTCTGCCTCAACTTGATCTTCTGAAATTTTTTGCGTATCAAGAACAATTTTTTCTTCTTTTAATACTAAGGCTTTACCAAAAACGATACCTGGTGATGCTGGAATACCTGTAATCATACTTTTACCTTCCGAGATAATTTATTAAAGGTTAGATAAACAATAGCCATAGAATAGAAATCCTATGGCTAATCGTAAATTATTCTAAAGTAGGAATTAATGCGACTAAATGTTCAACGGCTTGTTGTTCGTCTTCACCTTCCGCCGAGATGGTGATTACAGTTCCTTGTGTCAAGCCTAAGGTTTGTAGCTTAAATAGGCTTTTCGCACTTGCACTTTTACCACCGGAGGTCACTGTTACATCAGAAGCAAATGCTTTCGCTTCTTTAACAAATTGCGCCGCTGGACGAGTGTGTAAACCATTAGGAGCTGTAATTTCTACATCTTTTGAGAACATAATGTTACCTCTTATAGTAATTGTAAAATTTAATCTATAAATCCGCTGTAGTATCTCTATTAAATGCCCAATAATCAAGGCTAAACACAAAAAAACTTGAGCTACGTCACGAAATTCGGCGTAATTTATACCTAATTTACAGTAATTTGTCTACTATACAGAAAAATGACGCTGTGATTTCGTCTCACTCAAGCTTTCAATAAGGCGATGATAATTCTCATAGCGTATAGGTGAAATCCGACCTGCTTCGACAGCCTCACGTAATGCACAGCCAGGATCGTTCAAATGCTTACAATCTCGGAATTTACATGTACCTAAGACATATTGAAATTCACGATAGCCTTTGGTGATCTGATCTGGCTCCAAATGCCATAAACCAAACTCACGAATACCTGGTGAGTCAATCAAATTACCACCTTGTGGCAAATGATATAAACGAGAAGAAGTTGTGGTATGTTGTCCCAAGCCTGAGGTTTCGCTGATGCCACCGACTTGCGCATTGACGGTTGGTAAAATATGGTTAATTAAACTGGATTTGCCTACCCCTGATTGCCCTACAAAAATGGAAGTTCCATCACTTAAAAGTGCGGTCAATTTTTCCATATTTTTTCCGGTTTCAGCAGAAATGATGATGGTCTGATAACCAATATCACGGTAAATCTGTAACTGGCTTTCCACTTCCTGCTCTTGCTCGGCATCCAGTAAATCGCCTTTATTCACCACGATGACAGGCTCGATCCCCGCATTTTCACACACCACTAGATAACGATCGATAATATTGAGTGAAAGTACTGGCACAACCGCAGAAACAATAATAATACGATCGATATTGGCCGCAATCGGTTTCAGCCCATCATAATAATCTGGGCGAGCAATTTCATTTTGTCTTGGGTGAATGGCTTCAATCACGCCGCTCACCCCTTGGAGCTGCTCATTGCCTTGTCGCCAAATTACTTTGTCTCCAACCACGAGACTAGAAAGTGTACGACGTAAATTACAACGGAAAATCTCGCCTTGTGCATTTTCCACATCAGCATGAACTGAATAACGCGTAACGACTACCCCATCTTGGCTTTCACCTAGCATATCATCTTGCCATTCCACTTCTTTCTTCTTGTGACGATGCAAGGCTTTCGCGTTATTTGATTGAATTCGACGAGTTTGATTTTGCGTTAGTTTACGTTTGCTCATAAAGTGCGGTCGTTTTTTCCGATGTTTTTCGTTAAAATAAACGGGATTAAGAAATGTTCATAGGATACCTTATATTATGCAATTAGATAAACAAAATCTGATTTGGATCGATTTAGAAATGACAGGATTAGATCCTGAAAAAGAACGCATTATTGAAATCGCAACCATCGTGACAGATAAAGATCTCAATATTTTAGCGGAAGGCCCTGTGATTGCCGTACATCAAAGTGATGAATTATTAAACAAAATGTCGGAATGGTGCGTAAAAACCCATACAGCAAATGGCTTAGTTGACCGTGTCAAAGCGAGCAAACTCACCGAACGTGCGGCTGAATTACAAACATTAGATTTTTTAAAACGATGGGTACCAAAAGGTGCTTCACCGATTTGTGGCAACAGCATCGCACAAGATAAACGCTTTCTTTACAAATATATGCCTGATTTAGCCGATTATTTCCACTATCGTCATGTGGATGTCAGTACATTAAAAGAATTGGCTTCTCGCTGGAAACCAGAGATTTTAGACGGTTTTAAAAAAGGTAATACTCATTTAGCCCTTGATGATATTCGTGAATCAATTAAAGAGTTGGCTTACTACCGTGAGCACTTTATTAATCTGGGTTGATGAAAACTTAGGCAAACTCAATCATTTGCGAAATCTGCGCTTGCGTTGAATAAATTTTTTCGTATAATGTTGCCTCATTCACCAATGTGAAATGCGGGAATAGCTCAGTTGGTAGAGCACGACCTTGCCAAGGTCGGGGTCGCG
>CAUETL010000135.1:0-4795 GCA_959020685.1 Parahaemophilus parainfluenzae
TGCGCACGTACTTGAGCGGTGGTGCTATCGTTTTTACCACCTTCTTTATACACCCAATGGGCGGTAACTCCCATTTCAGCAACCTGTTCCATTTCTTCAGTCTGAAGATGAACTTCTACGGGCACCCCATGAGGGCCAATCATTGACGTTTGCAGTGCTTGGTAGCCATTTGCACGAGGCACAGCAATATAATCTTTCACTTTACCAGGGCGAGGTTTATACAAACTATGCATTTGCCCCAACCCGCGATAGCAATCATCAACCGAATTCACAATAACGCGGAAAGCATAAATATCCATAATAGAATGGAATTTCTGATCTTTCGTGCGCATTTTTTGGTAAATTTTATAGAGATGTTTTTCACGTCCCCAAATACGATTTGTAATGCCTACATTATCAAGACGTTGTGAAATATCATTAGAAATGCGTTGAATCAATTCTTGACGAGAACCACGCGCTTGTTCGACGAACTTTTTAAGTACTTCATAACGGCGGGGGTGCATAGCTTCAAAAGATAAATCTTCTAATTCATTCTTGATATGTTCGATGCCTAAACGGTGGGCTAAGGGACAGTAAATCTCTAGAGTTTCTTTTGCGATACGACGGCGTTTATCCGGACGCAATGAACCCAACGTTCGCATATTATGGGTACGGTCAGCCAGTTTGATTAAGACGACGCGAATATCTCGAGTCATCGCTAAAATCATTTTGCGGAAGTTTTCAACCTGTGCTTCTTGGCGGGTACGGCATTTCAATTTATCTAGTTTCGATACGCCGTCAACACTTTCGGCTACGCTAGCACCAAATTCATCTTTTAATTGGGATTCGGTATAAGGGGTATCTTCGATAACATCATGCAATAATGCAGCCATGATTGCTTCATGGTCTAAATGCATTTCCGCAATAATTGAAGCTACTGCAACAGGGTGAGTAATGTAAGGTTCGCCGCTTGAGCGAAATTGTCCTTCGTGAGCATCTCGCGCAATGACGAATGCACGTTTGATTAATTCAATTTTATCGGCGGGCAAATACCCCTGAATAATTCGATCTAAATCTGCAAACAATTCCAAAGGACACCTGACTTTTTGTAGAGAGAAAGACTAGGCGATCAAAATAGCTTTAATTTTGACCGCACTTTAATGAGATTATTCTGCGATTAACGCTACAGCCACTTCTTCGCTACGTTGAGAAGCTGCCGCATCTAAATACTCTTTTGCATCCATGATTTCTTGGTTGATTAACCCTTTTTCGATTTCACGTAATGCGATTACAGTTGGTTTATCGTTATCTTCCGGCACTAACGGCTCACTTTGATGTAACTCTAATTGTCTCGCACGACGAGCGGCGGTTAAAATTAAATCAAAACGGTTACCAATTTTTTCTACTGCATCTTGCACAGTCACTCGAGCCATGTTTTACTCCGATGTTAAAAATAATGTCTATAAAGGGAAAATATTGTACTCAATTCAAGCTTATTTTGCTAGTAGCTGATGAATTAAGTCCGCATTTTCTGTTTGTTGATAAGCTTTGGTCAAGCGTTCTGCCTGCAAAATGCTTTGTAAATCTGCCAATGCCTGTTCAAAATTATCATTCACAATCACGTAATCATATTCATCATAATGCGAAATTTCGCTGATTGCTTTTGACATTCGCTCAGCAATGACCTCTTTGCTATCCTGTCCGCGTCCAATCAAACGACGTTCTAATTCTGGCAATGACGGTGGCAAAATGAAAATACTTTTTACAGAAGGTACTTTTTGACGAATTTGCTGTGCACCTTGCCAATCAATATCTAAAAACACGTCAATGCCTTTTGCTAAGTTTTCTTCAATTGCTGGCAATGAAGTACCGTAATAATTACCACCAAACACTTTTGCATATTCTAAGAAATGGCCTTTTTCAATTAAGGTTTCAAATTCTTCTACGGAAACAAAATAATAATGCACACCATGACTTTCACCTGGTCGAGGTGAACGCGTTGTGTGTGAAATAGATACCATTTTTTTCGTGCCTTGATTCTTCTCTAATAACGCCGAAATTAATGATGACTTGCCCGCCCCACTTGGTGCAGAAAGAATATATAAATTACCTTGAGACATAATTGAAACCTCTTCTCGTTGTTTGTTTTTATTATACAAAAAGAAAATGAAAAGTGCGGTCAAATTTTCATTTGTTTTACCAAATTGTTAAAAAGTGATCGAGATCACAAAAAAGTGGTATATACCCTTTTTTTTATCAAAATGCCCATGCTATAATCGACGGGAACTCGTTAGAGCAACGATTTTGTTTAACTTAAAAAAATAGAAGGTGAAAATCTTATGGCTATTAAAATTGGTATCAACGGTTTCGGCCGTATCGGTCGTATCGTATTCCGTGCAGCACAACATCGTGATGACATCGAAGTTGTAGGTATCAACGACTTAATCGACGTTGAATACATGGCTTACATGTTGAAATACGATTCAACTCACGGTCGTTTTGACGGTACTGTTGAAGTTAAAGACGGTAACTTAGTAGTAAACGGTAAAACTATCCGTGTTACTTCTGAACGTGATCCTGCAAACCTTAACTGGGGTGCGATCGGCGTTGATGTTGCAGTTGAAGCAACAGGTTTATTCTTAACTGATGAAACAGCACGTAAACACATCACTGCTGGTGCGAAAAAAGTCGTATTAACAGGTCCTTCTAAAGATAGCACACCAATGTTCGTACGTGGTGTAAACTTCGGTGCATACGCAGGTCAAGATATTGTGTCTAATGCATCTTGTACAACAAACTGTTTAGCACCTTTAGCACGTGTTGTTCACGAAACCTTCGGTATCAAAGATGGTTTAATGACTACTGTTCACGCAACCACAGCAACTCAAAAAACTGTTGATGGCCCATCAGCTAAAGACTGGCGCGGTGGTCGTGGTGCATCACAAAACATCATCCCTTCATCTACCGGTGCAGCAAAAGCAGTGGGTAAAGTATTACCAGCATTAAACGGTAAATTAACTGGTATGGCGTTCCGTGTTCCTACTCCAAACGTTTCTGTAGTTGACTTAACTGTAAACTTAGAAAAACCAGCAACTTACGAACAAATCAAACAAGCAATCAAAGATGCAGCTGAAGGTAAAACTTTCAACGGCGAATTAAAAGGCGTTTTAGGTTACACTGAAGATGCAGTAGTTTCTACAGACTTCAACGGCTGTACTTTAACTTCTGTATTTGATGCTGATGCAGGTATTGCATTAACTGACTCTTTCGTTAAATTAGTATCTTGGTACGATAACGAAACTGGTTACTCAAACAAAGTATTAGACTTAGTTGCACACGTATACAACTACAAAGGCTAATCAAAATAGCTAAAAAATTAACCGCTCTTTTTAGAGCGGTTTTTTTATTTCCAATCCATTTCACTTAATCAATATTTTTAAATTCTTTATTTCTCATCCGGAGATAAAAATAGAAAAATAAATATGTCTATTATTTATTCTATATTCACAAAATAACAACATTTCACTAGATTTTAAATTTATTTCGTTTATATTAGCGTACAGTTGTTCGCTCAAATAAGGCTTATATGAATTTAGAACGTCATTTCATCAATCGAATTCGCCAACAGGCAAAAACTCGTCAAAATGCAACCGCACTTCGCCATAAAATTAATGGCTTGTGGAAAGATATTTCGTGGAACGCATTTCAACAACAGCTTGATCAGCTTTCATTAGCTTTTCTTGCTTGCAATATTCAAGTACAAGATAAAATTGCGATTTTTGCGAACAATATGTCACGTTGGACAATCGCAGATATTGCGGCGCTTCAAGTCCGTGCCATCACCGTTCCAATTTATGCGACCAATACTGCACAACAGGCAGAATTTATTTTAAACCATGCCGATGTCAAAATTCTGTTTGTCGGTGATCAAGAACAATATGAGCAAGCGTTAGAAATTGCGCATCAGTGTCCACAGTTACAAAAAATTGTGGCCATGAAAGAACAAATTCAACTGAGTGAAACCACTCTTTCTTGCCATTGGGACGATTTAATCAAATTAGGTACGGAAGAATTCCAGGCAGAATTTGAAACTCGCTTAGCAAATAAAACGATGGATGATTTATTCACGATCATCTATACATCAGGCACAACAGGTGAACCGAAAGGCGTAATGCTTGATTACAGTAACTTGGCACATCAACTTGAAGCCCATGATATTGCATTAGATGTTAATCAAGATGAGGTTTCACTTTCTTTTTTACCATTTAGCCACATTTTTGAGCGTGCTTGGGTTGCCTATGTGTTACATCGCGGAGCAATTCTTTGCTATCTCGAAGACACCAATCAAGTACGTGAAGCATTAACGGAAGTACGCCCAACCTTTATGTGTGCAGTACCGCGTTTCTATGAAAAAATTTATTCTGCTGTACTTGATAACGTCCAAAAAGCGCCTTTTATTCGTCAGATGATTTTCCACTGGGCGATTGCGGTGGGGAAAAAACGTTTTGATCTTCTCTCTCAAAATAAAAAAGTCCCGTTCTTCTTGCAAAAACGCTATGCGCTTGCCGATAAACTAGTACTTTCTAAACTACGTTCATTGCTAGGCGGACGAATTAAAATGATGCCTTGCGGTGGCGCAAAATTAGAACCAACCATTGGCCTTTTCTTCCATAGCATTGGGATTAATATCAAACTCGGTTATGGCATGACTGAAACCACAGCAACCGTTTCTTGCTGGGATGACCATCATTTTAACCCGAATTCTATCGGTAAATTAATGCCAAACGCAGAAGTTAAAATTGGTGAAAATAACGAG
>CAUETL010000136.1:0-4764 GCA_959020685.1 Parahaemophilus parainfluenzae
CCTTATCTACAATTACCGATTGGTGATCGCCGCCGTTCAGGTTTATTAATGCCAACAGTCGGTCATTCTAGCCGTGATGGGTATTGGTATAAACAGCCGGTTTATTGGAACATTGCACCAAATTATGATGCCACATTTGCACCAAAATATATGTCTCGTCGTGGTTGGCAATTAAATGGTGAATTCCGTTATTTAACACCTGTTGGTGAAGGTAGACTTGCTGGCGAATATTTAGGACGTGATCGTTATGATGAATATACCAGTGATAATCGTAAGCGTCATTTGTTCTATTGGAACCATAATTCCTCTTTTCTTGAAAACTGGCGTTTAAATGTTGATTACACTAAGGTAAGTGATAAACGTTATTTCACCGATTTTGATTCAGATTATGGTGACAGTACTGATGGTTATGCAAATCAATACGCACGTATTGCTTACTATAAACCTAATTACAACTTCGCGATTTCAGCACGTCAGTTCCAGATTTTTGATGAAGTCGATATCGGGCCTTACCGAGCGATGCCACAAATCGACTTCAATTATTACAAAAATGATTTGGCGAATGGTTGGGTCGATTTTAAATTATTTTCGCAAGCAGTACGCTTTGATAATGATAGTGCTTTGATGCCAAAAGCATGGCGTTTTCATGTTGAACCAAGCTTGTCTACAGCAATGTCAAATAAATATGGTAGTTTGAATATTGAGACTAAACTTTACGCGACCCATTATAACCAGAAAAAAGGTTCATCTTCTGTCGCAGAAGACGTACAAAAATCAGTAAATCGTGTATTGCCACAATTAAAAGTAGATTTACAAACAGTTTTAGCAAGTAATAAAACCTTATTTGATGGTTATACACAAACGCTTGAGCCTCATGTTCAATATTTGTATCGACCATATAAAGATCAAAGTAATATAGGTTCAAAACAAGTAAATGATTATCTTGGCTTTGGCTATGATTCTGCGTTAGTCCAACAAGATTATTATTCATTATTCCGTGATCGTCGTTATAGTGGTTTAGATCGTATTTCATCCGCTAATCAAATAACGCTTGGTGGAACAACTCGTTTTTATGATAAGAATGCAGATGAACGTTTTAACTTCTCTGCAGGACAAATTTATTATTTAACGGCATCAAAAATTGATGATAATACAAATAATCGTACGCCAAAATCATCTTCTTCTTGGGCCTTGGAGTCTAACTGGAAAATTAGTGATAAATGGAATTGGCGCGGTAGCTACCAATACGATACATTGCTAGATAAAGCCTCATTAGCGAATAGCAGTTTGGAATTTAACCCGATGAAGAATAATCTGATTCAGTTAAACTATCGCTATGCGAGCAAAGAGTACATCAACCAAAATTTGGGTGCTTCTGCTAACCGTTACCAACAAGACATTAAACAGATTGGTGTTGTGGCTGCATGGGAAGTCTCAGATAATTGGGCGCTTGTGGGAAAATATTATCAAGATATTGCGTTGAAAAAACCGGTTGATCAATATGTGGGCGTGCAATATAACTCGTGCTGTTGGTCTGTTGGTGTCGGGGCGAGACGTTATGTCACCAGTCGCCAGAATCAACGTGACGATCAAGTCGTTTATGATAACAGCATTGGTGTTACCTTTGAATTACGCGGTTTAGGTGAAAATGATCACCAAAGCGGTATTGAAGAAATGCTAGAAAAAGGAAAACTTCCTTATATTCAAGCATTTAGCTTATAGTTGAATGAATAAAGGCTACCGAAAGGTAGCCTTTTTGTTTAGAAGTGCGGTTAAAAAAGACGAGGATTCTTGACTGCACTTTGTTTATTTTTTTCGTTTTGCTCGAGGGTGGGCTTGATCATACACTTCTGCAAGATGTTGGAAATTCAAATGTGTATAAATTTGTGTGGTGGACAAATTGCTGTGCCCTAAAAGCTCTTGAACAGCACGCAAATCTGAACTCGCTTCCAGCATGTGAGTAGCAAAAGAGTGGCGTAGTTTGTGTGGATTGAGATGACTATTTAATCCTTGGCGAATGCCCCAGGTTTCCATTCGTTTTTGAATTGAACGGTGCGTGAGGCGATTTCCCTGTTGGCTCACAAAAAGCGCTTCATCTTTTGGATTAAATAAAGGGCGTACTTTCAACCATTGCTGAATTGCATGAGAAGCATAACGTCCAAAAGGCACAATACGTTCTTTGTTTCCTTTACCAATCACTCTGACTTCACGTACACGAGTGTTAATACTATTGAGGTTTAAGCCTTGTAATTCAGATAAACGAAGCCCTGAGCTATACATCAATTCCATCATCGCACGATCACGCAAATCAATAGGATCTTTGCTGTCATTTGAAAGCAATTTTTGGACTTGTTCAGCATCAATATTTTTTGGTAAATGTTTGCCTTGTTTCGGCGCTGAAATACCCGTTGTCGGATTCACTTTCAGTTGACCTTGCTGCACAAGATAGCTGAAGAACTGACGAAGAGCAGATAAACGTAATGCTAAGCTCTTTTCTTTTAAACCTTGCTTACGGCTTTCCGCCAAAATAAGACGAACCACACTTGGATTCACTTGCTGCCAGTGCTGAATACCTTTTTCAGCGAGAATCGCTAAAATGGCATCCAGTTGATGTTGATAATTGGTGAGCGTATGCGGGCTTACTTGGCGTTCAATTCGCAAGTAATCCCAATATTGATTAAGAAGTGTATGCATTAGAGAGTTAATTCAAACAAACTTTTTTTCGTGTTTAGCTTAAATCCTTCGCGTTCTAAAATATTCTGTTGAGCTTGACTCAATTCCGCTACTAAACGGTTAGATTGTGTATAACGGACAAATTCTTTTGCTTTAGAAATAAGGGCTGTATAAATGTCGGCTTGATGTTTATCTTCCTTAACAAAAATATCAGTTAATTGCCAATAGCGTTGTAGTTGTAAAGAAGATAAGCGAGGATAAAGTTGAACAAAACCAATCGCCTGTGCATTTTCGTTTACAGCAACAAAAAACATGCTTTCATTAAAACGCATACGATTTGTTAGAAAGGTTAAAGTGCGGTCAGGATTTTCACTCATTCCGTTGGCAAGTCGATAGGCTTCAAAGAGTGGAGCAAGCACTTCTATATTCCATTGTTCGGCTTTGAAAATTTTCATTGTTACCAGACCTATTTTCCGTTTATTTATAAAATTGGTTATTTTTTATCGGTTCCGTACAGTAGATTGTAGCTTTTTAGCACAAAATAATCATCATTTCCCCAAAAAAATTTTCAAAATGTGATTTTGCACAAAGAAATCTGTTCAAAGTTTGGTATAGTAAACATACTTTTTATTTATTCAATATGGAGAAACAAAAATGGCACGTCGTCCTTTAGTGATGGGTAACTGGAAATTAAACGGTTCCAAAGCCTTTACCAAAGAATTAATCGAAGGATTAAAAGCTGAATTGCAAGGTGTAACAGGTTGTGATGTGGCAATTGCCCCACCTGTTATGTACTTAGGTACAGCAGAAGCGGCACTTGCAGGCAGCCAAATTGCTTTAGGTGCACAAAACGTTGATGTGAATGTTAAAGGTGCGTTCACCGGTGATATTTCAACTGAAATGTTAAAAGATTTTGGTGCAAAATACATCATTATTGGTCACTCTGAGCGTCGTACTTACCACAAAGAAAGCGACGAATTCGTAGCGAAAAAATTTGGTGCATTAAAAGAAGCAGGTTTAGTGCCAGTATTATGTATTGGTGAAACTGAAGCTGAAAACGAAGCAGGTAAAACTGAAGAAGTATGTGCACGTCAAATTGATGCAGTCATCAACGCATTAGGTGTAGAAGCATTTAATGGTGCCGTGATTGCTTATGAACCAATTTGGGCAATCGGCACAGGCAAATCAGCGACTCCAGCACAAGCACAAGCTGTTCACGCATTTATCCGTGGTCATATTGCAGCAAAATCACAAGCTGTAGCAGATCAAGTGATCATTCAATACGGTGGTTCAGTAAATGATGCTAACGCAGCAGAATTATTCACTCAACCGGATATCGATGGTGCATTAGTGGGCGGTGCTTCACTTAAAGCGCCTGCATTTGCGGTAATCGTGAAAGCAGCGGCTGCAGCGAAAAACTAATTTTCTTGCCTTAAAGAAATAAAAAAGTGCGGTTAATTTTGACCGCACTTTTTGTTTTTGATTAATGCTGATTACGTTCCCACAAATCAGCATACTTCACAAAGGTGGAATGAGCGGAAAGTACTGCAAGCAGGAAACCTTGTTTTCCATCTAAGAAACCGGCTTTTAAAATGTACATTTTGACAAAGCAACCAATAGCATGACTGACACCTTGCCATAACGTTGCTTTTTTCCCTTTAGCTTGGCGTTGATCTGCCCAAGCTTTGGCGTAGCCCGCGGATTTCACCAAATAGTGATGAATACTTTTATAAGTGAAATGCTCCAGATCGCCAGTTAATTTCTGTATCTTCGTATTTTCAGGATAAACCACTTTTTCATGTACCAGTGAATCATTATATCCCGCATAATTTGTGCGATATAAACGCACCACATAATCCGGATACCAACCTGAATGGCGAATTTCACGTCCAAACACTTCACTCACACGAGGGATATCATAAACCGTATTTGATGCATCTTGTTGAACCGCTTGTTGAATGGATTCTCGAAGTTGAGGTGTGACACGTTCATCGGCATCTAGCCATAAAACATAATCGCTGGTGACATATTGTTGTGCACGTTGGCGTTGTTTGCCAAAACCTGGCCAATCAGGATGCGAATAAAATTTGG
>CAUETL010000137.1:0-4755 GCA_959020685.1 Parahaemophilus parainfluenzae
CGTCCCATTTCTTGTAACATTTGACGAGAAATACGATTTAATTTGTTAATCGTTTCAATCATATGAACAGGAATACGGATTGTACGTGCTTGGTCTGCAATGGAACGCGTAATTGCCTGACGAATCCACCAGGTTGCATAGGTTGAGAATTTATAACCACGACGGTATTCAAATTTATCTACCGCTTTCATCAAACCAATATTCCCTTCTTGAATTAAATCCAAGAATTGTAAACCTCGGTTTGTATATTTTTTCGCAATAGAAATGACCAAACGTAAGTTGGCTTCAACCATTTCTTTTTTCGCACGGCGAGCTTTTTGTTCACCACGAGATACCGCATCACAAATCTCACGCATTTGTTGAATGGTCAGATTGGTATTTTGCTCAATATTCGCTAAGTTATCTAAAGATAAACGGATACGTTCTTCATATTTTGGTAAACGTTTTGCCCAAGCTTTCGTTGATTTTAATGCTTTTGCTACCCATGCATCACTGCTGCCATTCGCAACAATAAGCGCTTCAAATTCATCTTTTGGCATACCTGCAATATCAACTAATACTTTTTGTAGTTGACGCTCTTCTGCACGTACACGTTTCATCATATTCTTCATTGATAAAACAAGTACATCAAATTGTTTTGGCACTAAACGGAATTGTTTAAAAATATCGGCGAGTTGAGCAATTTGATCTTTTGCACGTTTACCACTACGACCGTGTTTTGCAATGGTCGCCAATGTTTTAGTATGTTGCTCTCTTAATGCTGCAAATCTTTCACGCGCTACTTCAGGATCGATGCTGTTATCTGAATCACTGTCATCAGAACTTGAGCTGTTATCGCTTTCATCTTCCTCATCGCTCTCATCATCAACGTCTGCAGCAGATTCGGCACTTTCATCTTCATCAGCAAAATTTTCATCAATGTCCGCCGTTTCCTCTTCAGGAACATTGGGATCCACAAAGCCTGTGATTAAATCAGCTAAACGATAATTGCCTGCTTCAACTTGGTCATAATTATCTAATAATTCAGTTAACGCTTCTGGGTATGCCGCAATTGCTGTTTGGACTTCATCAATCCCTTCCTCAATACGTTTTGCAATGCTGATTTCATCTTCACGGGTTAGAAGATCAACGGTACCCATTTCACGCATATACATACGCACAGGATCGGTTGTACGGCCGATTTCAGATTCCACATTTGACAAAATCTGTGTTGCTTCTTCCACTGCATCTTCATCCGGAATCGTGTCATTCAACATCATTTCGTCACTTTCCGGTGCTTCATCCAGAACGGGAATACCCGCATCATGCTGTAAAGTCTGCAACAACTTATCGTAATATTCCGGATCGATCACATCTTCCGGAAGTAAGTCATTAATCTCCGCATAGGTTAAATAACCTTGCGTACGACCCAATTCCATAAGCTGTTCAATTTGTTCTGAATATTGCTCTGCGGTAGATTGTTGATTTTGTTCCATTTTTATTCCCGTTTTGCGTTATTTTTGGAAGATAAAAGCCCTTGTTTTGAACAGGAGATTTTACCATTGTTATGACGGATTAACTAACTGTTTTTTCTGCTCTTCTTTTCCCTTGAGCAAATTCACTAAAATTGCTCGCTCTTGATCAGTTAAGCCTTCCGCCCTTTCTTTTGCAATCAGCATTTCAATGTCACGCTCAATCGCTTGAATATTCAATCGACGATAGTTTTGAGAGAATGCATTAATGATTTCTAAGTCATCTAATAGATGATCCCAAGAGGCTAATATTTCAAGGGGCTTGCTGAATTCTGTATCACGAAAATATTCTAAGATTTGCCCTGTTGTAATGCCTTCTCGTTCACGGCAAAGTGCGGTCAATTTTTCGAGCAATTCGTAACCCGCTTCATGCTTTAAGGCTTGTAAACCGATATCCGAAATACGATTCACTAATTGTGAATTCTGTAATAACAGAGAAATCACCACGCGCATTGGTGTTTTCTTAATGGTTTTTTGTGGCGTTTTAGGTTTTGGTTCAGCCTTGTCAATTTGATTTGGTATTAAGCTTTCAAGCTGTGATTGATCAAAGATTCCAAGCTTTTGTGCCAACATATTTCGCAATGAAAGACGCAGCATATCACCAGGAATTTGACGAATTAAAGGTGCTGCGAGTGCCACTAATTTACCTCGTCCTTCTTGCGTCGAGAAATCCACCTGTGGGCTTAAATGCGCGAATAAGAATTCTGTGAGAGATTGAGCTTGATCAATATATTCTTCAAACTTTTCTTTACCATATTGACGAATATAAGTATCTGGATCTTCTCCATCTGGCAGAAAAATAAACTTAATTTGTCGTCCATCTTCCAGATAAGGCAACGCGTTTTCAAGGGCACGCCAAGCGGCATCACGCCCCGCTCTATCACCATCGTAGCAGCAAATGACTTGCTCTGTTGAACGGAACAATAATTGAATTTGTTCGGAGGTTGTCGATGTCCCAAGAGACGCTACTGCATAATTCACACCAAATTGCGCTAATGCCACCACATCCATGTAGCCTTCAACTACCAGTAATTTTTCTGGCTCATCATTGATTTGTAAGGCTTCATACAAGCCATAAAGCTCATTACCTTTATGGTATGTAATGGTTTCGGGTGAGTTCAAATATTTGGGTTTTTCATCCGTTAAAACACGTCCACCAAAGGCGACTGTTCGACCACGTTTATCCCGAATCGGAAACATAATACGATTACGGAATTTATCGTAAACATTGCCACGATCGTTACGAGAAAGCATGCCTAAATCAAACAGCTTTTTCTGTTCTTCTCGATTTTTGCCGAATTGACGCAACACCGTATCCATCGCATTGGGCACATAACCGATTTGAAAACGATCGATAATTTCGGGCGATAAACCACGTTGCTGAAGATAGCTTTGAGCTGGAATATTTAGTGGAAGTTGCGCTTGATAAAACGACGCAATCTCTTGCATTAAATCGTATAAATTACGTTTTGTCTGATAGCTCACATCCGGTTTATTACCGAATTGGTTTGGGCGTTTTTCATAAGGCACTTCAAGCCCTGCCGAAGCGGCTAGTTCTTCAATGGCTTCAACAAATTCTAACTTGTCGTAATCCATTAAAAATGAAATGGCATTGCCTTTCGCGCCACAGCCGAAACAATAATAGAATTGTTTTTTTTCACTTACCGTGAAGGATGGTGTTTTTTCGTGATGAAACGGACAACAAGCTTGATAATCTCGTCCCGCTTTTTTGAGTTTCACGCGCGCATTAATCACATCGACAATATTCGATTTTGTGAGCAGATCATCAATAAATTGGCGTGGAATTGAGCCTTTCATTGCCTTGCCTCCTTGAATACGATGCGAAAGTGCGGTTGATTTTGCGTGACTTTTTTCGATGAGTTTAAAGCAACAAAACCGTGATACCCAAAAGGTTTCACGGTTTGTCTTAACTCGAGTTAGAAAATACTACAAATTAGTATAAACGGGTATTGCGCGCATTTTCGCGAGCATTACGTTTAGCGTGACGTTTAGCAAGCGTTGCTTTTTCACGTTTACGGATTGTAGTTGGTTTTTCATAGAATTCACGAGCGCGAACTTCTGCTAAAATACCAGCTTTTTCGCAAGAGCGTTTGAAACGACGTAAAGCTACGTCAAATGATTCGTTTTCACGTACTTTAATTACAGGCATAAGCCAATCACCTCAATGAGTTTAATTTAATTGCAATTTTAAATTTTTATTACTGCCGAATGAACGGCAAATTCAATAAAGGACGCAATTCTAATCGATCTTCCCCGTAAAAGCAAAGGAAAGATCGCCTATTTGCTGAAAATTTGGCGTTTGAACTGGTTTAAGTGGGCTAAACAAGGTAAAATCTTTGCCGATTTTTTTAATAAAATGAGAAGAAAATGCGTATTTTAGGGATCGAAACCTCCTGTGATGAAACAGGTGTCGCGATTTATGATGAAGACAAAGGCTTAATTGCTAATCAGCTTTACACGCAAATTGCCTTGCATGCGGATTACGGTGGTGTAGTGCCAGAGCTGGCTTCCCGCGATCACATTCGCAAAACGGCGCCATTAATTAAAGCCGCATTAGAAGAAGCCAATTTAGCCGCTGATCAAATTGATGGTATCGCCTATACAAGTGGCCCGGGGTTAGTGGGCGCATTATTAGTGGGTGCAACAATCGCACGTTCACTGGCTTATGCCTGGAATGTGCCCGCTATTGGCGTACACCACATGGAAGGTCATCTACTTGCGCCAATGCTTGATGAAAATCGACCGCACTTTCCATTTATTGCCCTCTTAGTTTCAGGTGGACATACGCAATTAGTGAGCGTGTGTGGCGTGGGAAAGTAGGAAGCCATTGGGGAATCTATTGATGATGCTGCAGGTGAAGCCTTTGATAAAACCGCGAAATTATTAGGGTTAGATTATCCTGGCGGTGCGGCACTTTCACGTTTAGCCGAAAAAGGATCAAAAGATCGCTTTGTGTTCCCTCGACCAATGACGGATCGACCTGGACTTGATTTTAGCTTTTCAGGTTTAAAAACCTCAGCGGCTAACACCATTAATCAAGCGCTCAAACAAGAAGGTGAATTAACCGAACAAACCAAAGCTGATATTGCGTTTGCCTTCCAAGATTCTGTCGTGGATACACTTGCAATTAAATGTAAACGTGCCTTAAAAGAAACCGGCTATAAGCGTTTAGTGATTGCTGGCGGGGTGAGTGCAAACAAAAAATTACGTGAAACCCTTGGCA
>CAUETL010000138.1:0-4690 GCA_959020685.1 Parahaemophilus parainfluenzae
CCCAGAGGAAGCTGAGCCTGTTTTATCTAAGGTTAATGCAATGCTTCCTTCAGAGGTTGTGATCGTATCCACTGAAATTTTATGTTTTGCTAAGATAGTGAATACATTCGCTAGGAAGCCTTGTGCATGTAGCATACTGAGACTTGAAAGCGTTAATAGGGTTTGATCGCGACGTAATGCAATTGCGCGGAATGTTGGGCGAGGTTGCGGATCACGTGTTACCCAAGTACCGCCAGCTTCTGGTGCTTTACTTGACCCTACATAAACAGGGATATTACTGCGCACAGCAGGAAGCAATGTCGCAGGGTGTAATACTTTCGCCCCAAAGGTTGCCATTTCAGCTGCTTCAGCAAAGCTCATGGTATCAATACGTTGTGCATTTGGTACGATACGTGGATCGGTCGTATAAATTCCCGCCACATCAGTCCAAATTAAGACATCTTTTGCGTTTAATACTTCTGCTAAAAGTGCAGCAGAGTAGTCGCTACCACCACGGCCTAAAGTCGTCGTTTTACCGCCAGGTTCACGACCGATAAAGCCTTGAGTGATGACTAATTCACCGCGGTCGATTAATGGTTTTAATAAATTATCGCAGTTCGCTTGAGTTTGTGCATCATCTGGTGCCGCTTTACCAAAGTTATCATTAGTTGCCACTAAAGTACGCACATCGATCCAAGTTGCAGAAGCTTGTAATTCTCTTAATACTTCAATGAAAATTTGCGTTGACATCATTTCACCGTGGCTAATGAGCTCATCAGTTAAAGCAAGTGATGTTGCAAGGCTAGCTGCTTCAGAAAGCGCGGTAATATTTTCTAAGTATTTTTCAATGACAGGGCGAACACGGCTGTCGTCTTTTAATTCATTTAAAATGTTTTCTTGAATTTGGCGGACTTCACCAATTAATTTCGCGCGCTCTTCTGCTTCTACACCATTGGCTAAGGCAACTAATAAGTTTGTTACACCAGCTGATGCAGAAAGCACGACAACGCGAGTATTAGGATCTGCAATGACGATTTTGGCACAAGCTTGCATAGCGGAATAGTTCGCGACGGATGTACCACCAAATTTTGCTACCGATAAATGAGACATAAGATAATCCTCTAAAATGAAAAAAAGTAAGATATTGTGTTTTATGATGGCTATTAGAAATAGCGATTTAAGTAAAAATTGTCAAATAAATATGATAAAAAATCGTATAAAAATCTTTTTATTTAGATCTTTTTTGATTAAACAGGGTAAAAATTAAAGAATAGTTAACTATTCAGTAGGCATTGGTAACGGTTCTGGCGTGCCAAGAAAATAAGGTTTTACCCCGATGATTAAGTCTAATACGGCTTTCACGCGAGCAAACATTTCGCGGACACGCGTCCCAAAATAAACTTCTGGCTGTTTCGCGGTGAAACAAATGGCATCAATATCATAATGTTTAGCAATAAGCAGAGCACGTTCACAATGGAATTTTTGACTGATGATCGTAAAGGAGGGAACTTGGAAAACTTTATTTGCTCGCACAACAGAGTCTAAGGTGCGGAATCCTGCAAAATCTTTAAACATAACGCTTTCAGACACGCCCATTTTACGTAGGTCCAAAAACATGGTACGAGGCTCGTTATATTGAAGCGTGCGGTTATCACCACTTAGCAGTAAATAATCAACTTTATTTTGATCGATTAAGTATTTTGATGCTTCCAAACGGTAGTCGTAATATTTGTTGGTTTTACCTTTGGCGACATATTTGGATGTGCCCAATACTAATGCATAGTGGCGATGTGGGAGCGTTTCAACGTCTTCATAAACGCGATCTTGTACATAGAAACTAATAGCACGATCAATGGTGAAGCAACCAATCAAGACGAGTAAACCTAACCCCAAAGCGTAGCCGAGGAGTTTTTTCAGCGGAAGGCGAGAGAGCCATGAAAGTGCGGTCATTTTTAACCGCATTTTGGATAGTTGCATATGGCTAACATACTGAAAAATCAAAATAATTTCAAGTGTAATTTGTCTACCAAATTGATAAGGAAATATTTAGACGTCTAAACGTCTAAAATTTCTTGACAAAAAACATGAGCTGTTGATAATTGTTAAATCATCAACGTAAAAGGTTATCATTTTAATGGCTGTGCAAAATGTCGTGCTTTTTCAAGACAATCCCCTCCAATTAACATTGGGTGGGCAGCTTTCGCCTATCAATGTCGCGTATCAAACTTACGGGACTTTAAATGCAGATAAAAGCAATGCTGTATTGATTTGTCATGCCTTAACGGGAGATGCAGAACCTTATTTTGATGAACCGAATAAAGATGGTTGGTGGCAAAATTTTATGGGGGATGGCCTCGCATTTGACACATCTAAATATTTTTTCATTTGTTCAAATGTATTAGGCGGTTGTAAAGGAACAACGGGACCAAGCTCAATTAATCCCACTACGGGAAAACCTTATGGTAGTCAGTTCCCCAATATTATTGTTCAAGATATTATCAAAGTACAAAAAGCGTTACTTGACTATCTCGGTATAACACATCTAAAAGCGATAGTAGGCGGCTCTTTTGGCGGTATGCAAGCTACACAATGGGCAATTGATTATCCGGATTTTATGGATAATATTGTGAATCTTTGCTCTTCGATTTTCTTCAGTGCAGAAGCTATTGGGTTTAATCATGTGATGCGTCAGGCTGTCATTAATGATCCGAATTTTAATAATGGTGATTATTATGAAGGGACACCGCCTAATCAAGGTCTTTCTATTGCTCGTATGTTGGGAATGTTAACTTATCGGACAGATGTACAGTTAGCCAAGGCATTTGGACGAGCGACTAAATCTGAAGGACAATTTTGGGGTGATCACTTTCAAGTGGAATCCTATTTGAGTTATCAAGGTAAAAAATTCTTAGAGCGTTTTGATGCTAACACCTATTTGCATTTATTGCGTGCTCTTGATCTGTATGATCCTAGCGTAGGGTATACGGATGTCAAAGAAGCCTTATCCCGAATTAAAGCCTGTTATACATTAGTTTCAGTGACGACAGATCAACTATTTAAATCCATTGATTTGCATAAAAGTAAACAGCTTTTAGAGCAAGCAGGCGTGGATTTAAGATTTTACGAATTCCCATCGGATTATGGTCACGATGCGTTTTTAGTGGACTATACAGCGTTTGAAAATAAAATCCGAAGTGGATTAGAAGGCGAGTTTGAATAACATGAATAGAAAAGGCGGAAATCTCCGCCTTTTTTGATCGTTATAGATGGCTCACGAAACGTGATAAATCTTTTGGTTTACAGTCTCTTTCTAATTTTTCAGCTGCGGTACCAATTTGTAATAAGGCAACGATCTTATCATTTTTGTCACAACCAAATGCTTCACGTAATTCACGTCCCTCAACGAGAGGACCAGTTGCCCAAAAACTTTCAAAACCCAATGCATTGCCCGCAAGTTGAATCGCATAAGTTGCTGCACCTGCAGTAAGCATTTGTTCCCAACCTGGTACTTTTTTAACTTCATGATTAATTTTAGCAATCACCGCAATGACCATCGGCGCACGGCGTGCAAAATTTTCTGCTTTTTTTAATCGTTCTTCACCTAAATCAAATTCAGTCACCGCCGCTTTGAGCAAGCTTTCCAATTTACTTAAACCTGTGCCTTGGATTACCACGAAATGATAAGGCTCAAGTTTACCATGATCAGGTGCATGTAAAGCGGCTTGAAACATTTGTTCTAATTGCACTTGGCTTGGTGCGGGTGCAGTTAATTTTTTATTCGATTTGCGTTGTGTTAAAAGGGTTAATGCATCCATAGTATTTTCCTTCTTCTAGTTAAGTGCGGTTGATTATAGCATAGTTTTTCATAGGACTTTATGATAGGCTACGCACAATTTTTATTTCTGTTTTAAAGGTTTAATTTCGCATGAATGTCATCTTAAGCGTATTGAAATTTTGTTGTAAAGCGCTCAACTTTATCCGAAATCTTGTGATGAATTTTGTGTTCTTACTGTTTGTTTTAGCGTTGATTGTGCTTGTCAGCCTTTTTAGTGATGGTAAGAAAAGTCAAGTTTTATCAGGCGATCAAGGTGCATTATATTTAAATTTAACAGGCTATCTTGCAGATAACACAGAGGATATGTTGAGTTGGTCAGAGGAGTTTCAACGTTTAAATAATGAAAAGGTCTCGTATAAATATTCTACGTTTGATGTGGTGCAAAGTATTTTATCTGCGAAAGATGATGAACGAATTCGTGGTTTAGTGCTGAATTTAAATGACTTTGAAGGGGGCGATCTTCCCTCATTAGAATATGTAGGAAAAGCGATTCAAAGCTTCAAAGAGTCAGAAAAGCCGGTTATTGCTTATGCTGATAATTACACGCAGGCACAGTATTTTCTCGCGAGTTTTGCGGATGACATTTATCTCAATCCGATTGGGCAAGTCGGTATTCAAGGTTTGCGTCAGGAAAACCTTTACTTTAAATCCATGCTCGAAAAACTTGAAATTACACCACATATTTTCCGTGTAGGGACATATAAGTCCGCGGTAGAACCTTTCTTGCGTGATGATATGTCGCCAGAAGCAAAAGCGAATATGCAAAAATGGCTTGGCGGCATGTGGCAAAACTATATGCAAACACTAATGGTTAATCGTCATATTACCGCCAATGATGTATTACCCAATGCACAAAAATACATTAGTGATTTAAAA
>CAUETL010000139.1:0-4680 GCA_959020685.1 Parahaemophilus parainfluenzae
CCAATTTAGCCGCGACAGCTGTGAAAACTTTTTGCGTACTGGCAGGCAACATAAACGTTGAACCATTGTAATCCGCGATAATTTGATCTTTATTGAGGTTTTTGGCAATGATACTGGCAGAAGCACCTTCTGGTAAGTATTGGGTGATAGAAGCCACATTAACTTCAGCCATAGAGGAAAGAGAAAAGCCGAGTGTGATAAATGCCGCTTTAAGTGCGGTCGAAATAGAAGATTTTTTAGTCATTTTTAGTTCTGTTATGGTTGCTATTTTTCTCAAGACGAATAATAATAAGCTCCGAACTCAATAGAGTAAATCATTTTTTATTTTTCATTGACTGCGGCAAGGTTGCAAGACGTTGTCGTGGTTTTGTTTTTACCAAATTTCAAGGAAAAAGAATGAAACAAATTCCAATGACCGTGCGCGGTGCGGAGCTATTACGTCAAGAATTAGATTTCTTAAAGAATGAGCGTCGCCCTGAAATTATCAAGGCGATTGCTGAGGCACGTGAGCATGGTGACTTAAAAGAAAATGCAGAATATCACGCTGCGCGTGAACAACAAGGTTTTTGCGAAGGACGCATTCAAGAAATTGAAAGCAAACTTGCAAATTGTCAGGTTATCGATGTCACTAAACTACCAAATAACGGAAAAGTTATTTTTGGTGCGACAGTTGTATTAGTGAATACCGATACTGATGAAGAAGTTACTTACCAAATTGTGGGTGATGATGAGGCAGATATTAAATCAGGTTTGATTTCTGTGAATTCACCGATTGCTCGTGGCTTGGTGGGGAAAGAGTTGGATGATACCGTGAATATTACCACACCAGGTGGAACGGTTGAGTTCGAGATTATTGAAGTAAATTACATCTAAAAAACATCCCCTCAAATTGAGGGGATAACAATTATTTACGAGGCAGCTGGATTTTACCTTCCTCGCTTGGTCGATAAAGCACCAAAATATGTCCGATGGTTTGAACGTTAGATGATTTGGTTTCACGAACAATCGCATCAATAATTAATTGTTTGGTTTCGCGATCTGCGCCAGCAATTTTTACTTTGATTAATTCGTGATGATTTAATGCATTATCGATTTCGGCTAATACACCTTCGGTTAAGCCGTTACCGCCAAGCATGACGACAGGGCTAAGGTGATGAGCGAGTCCTTTTAAAAATTGTTTTTGTTTTGTTGATAATATTGTCATAAGGAATCCTTAAATAGATGAATATGAATCATAAAAAGACCGAAAAGAGCGGTCAGAAAAAACGTGGTTTTTCAGCACTTTTTGGTAAGTCTAGCCTTGAATTTGGCAGATTGTACCCAAATATAGATGAAACTACTACAAAAAATAGTACAAAAGAAAGAGATTATGGGAAAGAAAAAACGTTCGGCGAGTTCTTCTCGTTGGCTAAACGAACATTTTAAAGATCCGTTTGTTCAGAAAGCACATAAACAAAAATTACGCTCACGTGCTTACTTTAAGTTAGATGAAATTCAACAAACGGATAAATTGTTTAAACCGGGAATGACTGTGGTTGATCTCGGTGCCGCACCAGGTGGTTGGTCACAATACGTTGTGAGCCAAATTGGTGGAAAAGGCAGAGTGATTGCTTGTGATATTTTGGATATGAACCCAATTGTCGGCGTGGATTTCTTGCAAGGTGATTTTCGTGACGAAAATGTGCTGAATGCATTATTAGAACGAGTTGGTGAAGCAAAAGTTGATGTAGTGATGTCTGATATGGCGCCAAATTTTAGCGGTATGCCATCTGTTGATATTCCTCGTGCAATGTATTTAGTTGAACTGGCTTTAGATATGTGTAAGCAAGTTTTGGCGAAAAAAGGCAGTTTTGTGGTCAAAGTATTCCAAGGAGAAGGTTTTGACGAGTATCTGCGCGAAATTCGTTCACTCTTTAGTGTCGTAAAAGTGCGTAAGCCTGAAGCCTCTCGTGGGCGTTCTCGCGAAGTTTATATTGTAGCAAGCGGTTATAAAGGCGAATAGATAATTGCTTTGATAGCTTTTCATTGTGTCGGGGATGAGATAGTATCTCGTTTAATTTTAATTAACTTAAGAAAGGCAGGTTAAACCTTGAACGATATGGTCAAAAATCTAGTTCTATGGGTTGTGGTAGCAATTGTCATGATGACAGCTTACCAAAGTTTTAATTCCAATGGCGTGAGTGATTCAACAGATTACACAACCTTTGTGTATGATGTGAGTAACAGTCAAGTGAAGGAAGCGCGCTTTGATGCGAATGAAATCACTGTGACTAAAAATGACGGTTCTAAATATATGACCGTGATGCCACCGTTGGAAGACAAAAAGCTCTTAGATGACTTATTAAATAAAAAAGTTAAAATCGAAGGTACGCCTTTTGAAAAACGCAGTTTATTATCACAAATTTTAATTTCGTGGTTTCCAATGTTATTCCTTGTAGGGGTATGGATTTTCTTC
The DNA here is from genome assembly GCA_959020685.1 of Parahaemophilus parainfluenzae. GTDB lineage: Bacteria > Pseudomonadota > Gammaproteobacteria > Enterobacterales > Pasteurellaceae > Haemophilus_D > Haemophilus_D parainfluenzae_T. The sequence goes on from CAUETL010000139.1 coordinate 2,456, forward strand.
ATGCGTCAAATGCAAGGCGGTGGCGGGAAAGCTATGAGCTTCGGTAAAAGCCGCGCTAAAATGCTGACCCAAGATCAAATTAAGGTGACTTTTGCAGATGTTGCAGGTTGTGATGAAGCAAAAGAAGAAGTGGCTGAAATAGTTGACTTCTTGCGTGAACCGAAAAAATTCCAAAACCTTGGTGGTAAAATTCCAAAAGGGATTTTGATGGTAGGTCCTCCAGGTACAGGTAAAACCTTATTAGCGAAAGCTATTGCAGGTGAAGCGAAAGTGCCTTTCTTCACTATTTCAGGTTCTGACTTTGTGGAGATGTTTGTGGGGGTTGGTGCATCTCGTGTACGTGATATGTTCGAGCAAGCGAAGAAAAATGCACCATGCTTAATCTTTATTGATGAAATTGATGCCGTAGGTCGCCAACGTGGCGCTGGTTTAGGTGGTGGACACGATGAGCGTGAACAAACTCTTAACCAAATGTTAGTTGAAATGGATGGTTTCGGTGGTAACGAAGGCGTAATCGTTAATGCAGCAACTAACCGTCCAGATGTACTTGACCCAGCATTAACGCGTCCAGGCCGTTTTGACCGTCAAGTTGTTGTCGGTTTACCGGATGTCAAAGGCCGTGAGCAAATTCTAAAAGTTCACATGCGAAAAGTCCCTGTGGCTGATGATGTCGATGCCATGACACTTGCTCGTGGTACACCAGGTTATTCAGGTGCGGATTTAGCGAACTTAGTGAATGAAGCGGCATTATTTGCTGCACGTAGCAATAAACGTACTGTATCGATGCTTGAGTTTGAAAAAGCCAAAGATAAGATCAATATGGGACCTGAACGCCGTACCATGATCATGACGGATAAACAAAAAGAATCGACAGCGTACCATGAAGCTGGTCACGCCATTGTGGGTTACTTAGTGCCTGAACATGATCCGGTACATAAAGTGACGATTATTCCTCGTGGCCGAGCATTAGGTGTAACTTTCTTCTTACCTGAAGGCGATCAAATTAGTATCAGCCAAAAACAATTAGAAAGTAAACTTTCAACACTTTATGCGGGACGCTTAGCAGAAGATTTGATTTACGGTGAAGAAAATATTTCTACCGGTGCATCTAACGATATTAAAGTGGCAACCAATATTGCACGTAATATGGTGACCCAATGGGGCTTCTCAGATAAACTCGGTCCGATTCTTTATACTGAAGATGAAGGCGAAGTATTCTTAGGGCGCTCAATGGCGAAAGCAAAACATATGTCTGACGAAACAGCACATGCAATTGATGAAGAAGTTCGTGCGATTGTAAATCGTAACTATGCGAGAGCAAGACAGATTTTGATCGACAATATGGATATTCTTCACGCCATGAAAGATGCGTTAGTGAAATATGAAACCATTGAAGAAGAACAAATCAAGCAATTGATGAATCGTGAACCTGTTACACCACCATCTGGTTGGGAAGATAACAAAGACACGAAACCAACAGCAAAACCGCAGGAAGAGAAAACTGAAAGTGCGGTTAATCATTCAGAAGATCCTGAAGCATAAAAATAAAGCCTTCCTAATTTGGAAGGCTTTTTTATTTATTATTTCGTTCTTTTCATTACTATATTCCGTTATAATCTAACCTTTCAAATTTGATTTAAAAATTGACCGCACTTTATGAAACTTTACGCTAATAACAAATGTCTAGATTTATCATTCCCTCAAATTATGGGGATTTTGAATTTCACGCCTGATTCATTTTCAGATGGCGGACAGTTTTTTAGTCTAGACAAAGCATTATTTCAAGTTGAAAAAATGCTGAAAGAAGGTGCAACAATTATTGATATTGGCGGCGAGTCAACTCGTCCGATGGCAGAGGAAGTGTCTGAAGCTGAAGAATTGCAACGGGTGATACCTTTGGTTGAAGCCGTGCAAAAATGTTTTGATTGTTGGATTTCAGTGGATACTTCTAAAGCAATTGTGATGCAAGAAGCGGCTAAGGTCGGTATGGATTTAATCAATGATATTCGTGCGCTACGTGAACCTGGTGCACTCGAAATAGCAGGACAGTTGAATTTACCCACTTGTATTATGCACATGCAAGGACAACCTCGTACAATGCAAACTAATCCACATTACGATGATGTGGTTCAAGATGTTTATCAGTTTTTAACTGATAGAACTCAAGCTTGTTTAGCAGCAGGTATTGCCAAAGAAAATATTATTTGGGATATGGGGTTTGGTTT
>CAUETL010000140.1:0-4670 GCA_959020685.1 Parahaemophilus parainfluenzae
GCTGAACCATTCCATAACATACCGATAGAAGCTTCACCTTGAACAAACGGCACTTCTGGCGAATCAGAGTTAAAAGTCACCACATTTGGTAACAATTTCACTAAGCGATCATAAGCGGCTTTAATCTCTTCTTCATTCGTGGTATTTGGTGATTTTCCATCTAAAAGTAATGCAATATGGAACACTTCTCGCGCATCACTGGTTAATAATACTTTACCTTTATATTCTGGATTCCAGAAATCAGCCCAACTCGTAATTTTGCTTGGGTCAATATCATCCGCATTCACGCCGATACCGGTTAAGCCATAAACGTAAGGCAGAGAATATTTGTTATTTGGGTCAAATTCCTTGTTTAATAAATTTGCTGGAATTTGTTTAAAATTACTTAATTTGCTGTGATCAAGCTCTTGTAACATACCTTCTTTCGCCATTTTATTAACGTAATAGCTTGATGGGAAAACTAAATCATAACCACTACCTGTACTAGAGGTCAGCTTCAATTTAGCATACATTTCTTCATTACTTTCAAATGTTGAATAAATCACTTCAATGCCGGTTTCTTTGGTAAATTCCGCAACCAAATTAGATGGCACATAGTCAGTCCAGTTATAAACATAAAGTTTTTCAGCAGCAAATGCCGCAGAGGTTGCGACGAATGCGACGGCAGACAGACAAAGAGATTTAACGTATTGAACAGCATTTTTTTTCAATTTATTGACCTCCTCAGGACAATCAAAATAAACCTAAGTAATCGTTTACTTGTATAAACTTGGGGGAGTATAGCACCTTTTTAGCAAAAGGTTTGACATATTTTCCCATCAGGGTAAGATTCCCTCAATTTCAATTTTATGTTAATTAATTAGGCATCAATCATGCTCGAATTCGCTCATCAAGAACATATCAAATCTTATTATCTCGATAGTCGGAATCAAACCTTTGAACTGCCGCCTCTCACTCAGCAAGAAGAAGCGGATGTTTGTGTCATCGGTGCGGGCTTCTTTGGCTTATCTGCGGCCCTTGAATTAGCGGAAAAAGGCAAAAAAGTCATTGTGTTAGAGGGAGCGAGAGTGGGATTCGGTGCATCCGGCAGAAGTGGCGGTCAAGCTATCAATGGTTTTGAAGAAGGCATTGACGAATATATTGCTCAAGTGGGCTTTGATAAAGCCAAACAACTTTGGGATATGTCGCTAGAAGCCATTGATATTATTGATGAACGCATTGCGAAATATGGCATTCAATGCGATTGGAAAAAAGGTTATGCCACATTGGCGTTAAATGAACGTCGAATGGACGATCTCATTGAAATGGAAAAAGCTAGCCACGCGACTTTTGGCTATGACAAAATGCAACTTTGGGATAAAGCCAAACTTAAACAACACCTAGGCAGTGATATTTATGTGGGCGGTTTATACGATAGCAATTCAGGCCACTTACACCCACTTAACTATTGCTTAGGCTTAGCAAAAGCTTGCTTAGATTTAGGCGTGCAGATTTACGAACAATCTCCTGTTGTGGATTTAGTAGAAAAATCAGGCTGCATTGAAGTCAAAACCGATAAAAGTGCGGTCATTTCTCAAGACGTTATTTTAGCTACCAATGCTTATATTGATGCACTACCGAAATCCATTCATCACGGCATTAATCGTAAAATCTTACCGGTTGAGAGCTTTATTATTGCGACCGAGCCCTTAGATCAAGCCACTGCTGATTCCGTGATCAACAATGGTATGTCTGTTTGCGATAACAATATCTTACTTGATTACTATCGTTTGAGTGCGGATAACCGTTTGTTATTTGGTAGCGATTCAAGCTCCGAAAAAGATATGGTGCAAATTATGCGCCGCAATATGCTGCATGTCTTCCCACAATTAGAAAATGTCAAAATTGATTATGGTTGGGCAGGACCGATTGATATGACAATGAACGCTAGCCCACATTTCGGTCGTATCTCGCCGCATATTTATTTTGCGCAGGGCTATTCTGGTCATGGTGTCGCACTCACTGGACTTGCTGGACGCATTATTGCAGAAGCAATTTTAGGTAATGACGAACGTTTGAGAATTTTTGAGGGATTAAAAGTACCTTCGTTTTACGGTGGAAAATACCTCAAAAACTTAGCCACCAAGATCGGTGTACTCTATTACAAATTCCTCGATCGTTATCGTTAATCAAAAAAAGCAAAGGCGTGTATTAAACATGCCTTTATTGTTTCGATGACATTTAAGGTTTAATGTCTCGCAAAATTGGATTTTGCATGGAAATCAGGGTTTCCGTTGATTGAATTTCATCAATCAACTGAATTTTGGTTGCAAGTACGGAATGTAATTGGATCTTAGTCGCCAGCACAGAATGTAATTCAGCAATCGTGTGTGTCATCACTTTAATAAAAATAGAATAATTCCCCGTGGTGTAATACGCCTCTACCACTTCATCAAAAGTGTCGAGCTTTTTAATCACTTTTTCGTAATCTTTTGCGCTTTTCAAAATAATACCAATAAAGCAGCACACATCATAACCCAGCTTACGCTCATCAATAATCGCTTTTGTGCCTTCAATCAAACCAGACTGGCGCATTTTCTCTACGCGAACATGAATTGTACCTGGACTCACCCCAAAGCTCTTTGCCATTTCTGCATAAGGTGTACGGGCATCTTTTGTCAGTACTCGGAGAATTTGTCGATCGAGCGTATCGATATTGTGCATATAGCCCCCTGTTAGATCTTTTTTAAAATATCTTCTTTATTTTTGATAATATTCAATATTTAAAACAATGTAAAGAAATTACTTGAAACAAATTGCGATTTTATTGAATAATGCACAACAAATCTTACCAGTTATTATAAAAAGAAGGATAAATATGAAAAAGACGTTTATTTTACAACAACAAGAAATTAGCTTTGTGAAGAACACCTTTACTCAAAACTTGATTGAACAACTTGGCATTATCGAAGTACAAGGTCCAATCCTTAGTGAAGTTGGCAACGGTATGCAAGATAACTTATCAGGTATTGAGAAAGCGGTTCAAGTAAACGTGAAATGTATCCCAAATGCGGTTTATGAAGTGGTTCACTCATTAGCTAAATGGAAACGCCATACTCTCGCACGTTTCCATTTCAAAGAAGGTGAAGGCTTATTTGTTCATATGAAAGCATTACGTCCAGATGAAGATTCATTGGATCAAACTCACTCTGTTTATGTGGACCAATGGGACTGGGAAAAAGTCATTCCTGAAGGTCGTCGTAACTTTGCTTATTTAAAAGAAACGGTACGTTCTATCTATCGTGCAATCCGTTTAACTGAATTAGCGGTAGAAGCACGCTTTGACATTCCATCAAGCTTGCCAAAAGAAATCACTTTCGTACATAGTGAAGATTTAGTGAAACGCTACCCAGATCTTTCAAGCAAAGAGCGTGAAAACGCCATTTGTAAAGAATATGGCGCCGTGTTCTTAATTGGTATCGGTGGCAAATTATCAGATGGTAAACCACATGATGGTCGCGCACCTGACTACGATGACTGGACAACAGAATCTGAAAATGGCTACAAAGGTTTAAACGGTGATATTTTGGTGTGGAACGCTGAGTTAGGTAAAGCGTTTGAGCTTTCTTCAATGGGTATTCGTGTGGATGAATCTGCATTACGTTTACAAGTTGGTTTAACCGGTGATGAAGATCGCTTAAAAATGGATTGGCACCAAGATTTATTAAACGGCAAATTACCTCTCACCATCGGTGGTGGTATCGGTCAATCTCGTATGGCAATGCTTTTACTTCACAAAAAACACATTGGTGAAGTGCAATCAAGCGTATGGCCAAAAGAAATGTTAGAACAATATCAACATATTCTTTAATCGAACGAGAAAATAAAAAAGTGCGGTGAAATTTCACCGCACTTTTGTTTTTGGAAGATTAATTAATCTTGCAATGCACCGCTGTTAAACATTGGCAATCCCATGGTTTTTAAGCTGTCACGATAAATACCCAGCAAGTCTTTCTCCGTAATTTTTTGTAACTGATCTAACGGTTTATCCAATGCGGCGACCGTTTCAATCACAAGACCTTGTGGACCAGATTCTTGCGTCGCAATTTCAAATAACGCTTGTCCGCGACGAACGTGACTACCCGAACTAATCAACACAGCATGTTTGATTTTATGTTTCGCTAAAGAGTAACGGGAGAAAAGTGCATTTTCGACTGTTGAACGTGCATAGTTATCAGAATAAATACGATTTGCATCCACGCCTTTCTCAATCAACCATTGCTTCATCAAATCCCCTTCGGTTTTATTGTTTTGTGGCACACCGCCTGTCACAATAATTAACGCATCTGGATTTTGATTCGCAATTTCTAAGGTTTTCTCTAAACGTTGCACCAAAATATCATGCATGCTGCCATCTGGGTTTAAAGCGTAGCCCAACGTAATAATCGCCGATTGCTCTGGTAACTTGGTTTCAAGTTTGTCGGTAATTGGCTGACTAGCCGCTTTATCAATCACAGCAAAAACTTTCTCTAATTTGCTCGCGCTTTCTGGTGAAAGTTGTTTTAAGCGATCTAAATGTTTTGTCGCTTCCGCTTGGTTGCCTTTAAAACGATTCCATGCAGCCAAGTAAGTATGTGCTTTCACATCATCTGGCGCCACATCAAGCACTTTTTGGTAAAGCTCAATGGCTT
>CAUETL010000141.1:0-4512 GCA_959020685.1 Parahaemophilus parainfluenzae
GTTGAGGCAAGTAAATTACCTGAACCGATTTTTACGCCATCAAGTAAAGAAGAAGTGGGCAATCACGATATCAATATTAGCTATGAAGAATGTGAAAAAGCAATTGGTGCAGAGTTAGCGGCACAAGTGAGAGAAAAAGCGATTGCACTTTATACTGAAGCAGCAAAATATGCGCTGACTAAAGGTATTATTATTTGTGATACCAAATTTGAATTTGGTTTAGATGAAAATGGTACGCTCACTTTAATGGATGAGGTATTAACACCGGATTCTAGCCGTTTTTGGTCAGTTGATACTTATAAAGAAGGCACAAATCCCCCGTCATTTGATAAGCAATTTGTACGAGATTGGTTAGAACAAAGCGGTTGGAATAAACAACCGCCAGCGCCGAAAGTACCAAAAGAAGTGATTGAAAAAACAGTGGCTAAATATCAAGAGGCTTTGGATTTATTAACAAAATAACATTAACAAACTCCCTGCTATGCTTTAGAATAGCAGGGATTTTTATGGATAAAATATTGTGAATAAAAGAGTATGAAATCTGTTGCGATAGTTGGTTTAGGTTGGTTAGGCTTACCGCTGGCGCTGCACTTAAAAGAACTTGGTTGGTGTGTAAAAGGCTCAAAACAATCCCCTGATGATGCTCAGAAATTGCATCAGCTAGGTATTGAAACTTATCCTTTTTCGCTTTCTGATGAAATGAAACGTTTACCAGACCATATTCGCCCTCTTTTTAATGTAGATGCTCTCATTATCACCCTACCACCTAGCAGTTTTTCTTCTCAACAGTATTGTGAATATCTTGCTTTTTTAACTAATCAAGCCAAGAAACAAGGTGTACAGCATTTGATTTTTACCAGTTCAACTTCTGTTTTTCCTGATATTTCGGGGCGATTTGATGAAAGTTCTCAACTTTCAGCTGAAACAGAAATGGGTAAAACACTGATACAAGCAGAACAGTGCTTGTTCCAATCAGGAATACCGCATTGCGATATTCTTCGACTAGCCGGATTAATTGGTAAACAACGCCATCCTGTTAAAGTCTTAGCAGGAAAACGCAATTTAAAACAGGGCAATTCGCCTGTTAATTTGGTGCATCTAGAGGATTGCATTCAAGCTATTACAGCCTTACTCATGAATCCAAATGGATTGCGAACTTACCATCTTTGCGCGCCAATTCATCCTACTCGAGCAGAATATTACACAAAAGCAGCAGTATTTTATGATTTATCCATACCACAATTTGAATGTAGTGATTCGGATCCGAAACGAATCATTATGGCAGATAAAATTTGTCGAGATTTAGGCTTCGCTTATCGTTATCCAAATCCCGATGATATGTTAGAAAAGCGCAGTGATTTTTGACCGCACTTTTTAAAGACTCACTCACCATAACCACAATGAAGGAAATAAAATATGTCAAATACGATTCTGCAACATTTACCTAAAGGTCAAAAAGTTGGTATCGCTTTTTCAGGCGGGCTCGATACCAGTGCGGCATTACTTTGGATGCGTCAAAAAGGTGCAGTACCTTATGCTTATACAGCAAACTTAGGTCAACCAGATGAAGATGATTACAATGCAATTCCCAAAAAAGCGATGGAATATGGTGCGGAAAATGCGCGTTTAGTGGATTGTCGTGCGCAGTTAGCCCATGAAGGGATTGCGGCTATTCAATGTGGTGCATTCCATATTTCTACTGGTGGTGCAACCTATTTCAACACCACACCACTTGGTCGTGCGGTAACGGGTACGATGCTTGTTGCAGCAATGAAAGAAGATGATGTGAATATCTGGGGTGATGGTTCAACTTTCAAAGGTAACGATATTGAGCGTTTTTACCGTTATGGTTTATTAACCAACCCAAATTTAAAAATTTACAAACCATGGCTAGATCAACAATTTATCGATGAGTTGGGCGGTCGCTTTGAAATGTCACAATTCTTAATCGCAAATGGTTTTGACTACAAAATGTCGGTAGAAAAAGCGTATTCAACTGACTCTAATATGCTAGGTGCAACACACGAAGCGAAAGACTTAGAAGAATTAAGCACTGGTATTAAAATTGTGAAACCAATTATGGGCGTGGCATTTTGGGATGAAAATGTTCAAGTAAAACCAGAAGTGGTGACTGTTCGTTTTGAAGAAGGTGTGCCGGTTGCATTAAACGGTAAAACATTTGATAACGTGGTGGATCTTTTCTTAGAAGCAAATCGCATTGGTGGTCGTCATGGTTTAGGCATGTCAGACCAAATTGAAAACCGTATTATCGAAGCTAAATCACGCGGTATTTATGAAGCACCGGGAATGGCATTATTCCACATTGCTTATGAGCGTTTAGTGACAGGTATTCACAATGAAGATACCATTGAACAATATCGTATCAATGGTTTACGTTTAGGTCGTTTATTATATCAAGGTCGTTGGTTTGATCCACAAGCATTGATGTTACGTGAAACTGCACAACGTTGGGTCGCTCGTGCGGTGACTGGTGAAGTGACATTAGAACTTCGTCGTGGTAATGACTACTCAATCTTAAATACAGAATCACCAAACTTAACTTATGCGGCAGAGCGTTTAAGTATGGAAAAAGTGGAAAATGCACCATTTGATCCAATCGATCGTATTGGTCAATTAACTATGCGTAATTTAGATGTAGCAGATACGCGCGGAAAATTAAGTATCTATTCTCAAGTAGGTCTCTTAACTGCAGGGAAAGATTCAGTTTTACCGCAATTAGGTAAAAAATAATTTTCTCCTTTAAATATAAAAAGTGCGGTCGTTTTGACCGCACTTTTACTTTTCTAAATATTCATTTCTTGAAATAGATTTAATTTATCCGGCACGAGATAAACTTGATCACCTATTTTATATTGCGCATTGAGATAGTTTTCTTTGGTAAGAATGACTTCAATCGGTTGTTCTGTTTGCGAACTTTCTACTTCAATTCTCACGATAAAACCAATAGCATTAATATGACGAATCGTACCACTCGCTAAGGCATTATGAGACTCACGCGAAAGCGTCAGTTCGTAAGGGCGAATATAAGCCGTTGCAGATTGGTTATTGATTGCATGAGTCGCATTGCTATGTGTTTGTAAATTATGAGCAAATTCACCAATGACTAAATTGCCTTGATCAATGTGTCCGTGGAACACATTAACATCTCCCACAAATTGCGTGACGAAAGGAGTTTGTGGCGCATGATAGATTTGGCTAGGCTCATCAATTTGCTCCACTTGACCTTTATTCATCACCACAATGCGATCAGACATATCTAATGCTTCATCTTGATCATGGGTAACGAAAATGCTGGTGACATTGAGTTCATGTTGCAATTCTCGTAGCCAACGGCGTAATTCTTTACGAACTTGGGCATCTAATGCACCAAAGGGTTCATCCAGTAGTAAGACTTTCGGTTGAACAGCAAGAGAGCGAGCCAAGGCTATACGCTGTTTTTGCCCACCAGAAAGTTGATTAGGGTAGCGATCGGCTAGCCATTCAAGTTTCACTAGCTTTAAAAGTGCGGTGACTTTTTCGCGAATTTCTTCTGCGGAAGGACGTTCTCTACGGGGTTTTACCGCTAGGCCAAAAGCGACATTGTCAAAGACAGTCATATTTTGAAACAGCGCATAATGCTGAAACACAAATCCAACATCGCGTTCAGCAGCTGAAAGTTGAGTCACCTTTTTTTCACCAAACCAAATGTGTCCATTATCAGCAAATTCTAATCCGGCAATGATCCGTAATAGCGTTGTTTTCCCACAACCACTTGGTCCAAGTAATGCGGTTAGCTGGTTTTCCGGAAAGCTGAGATTGATATCTTTCAATGCATGAAACTGTCCAAAGTGTTTGTTTAGTTGCTGGATTTTGATTGTCATCTATTGTGTTCCTGTTGTTATTCTTGGATTTTTTTCTTTTCTACATATCTCACTACGTTCTGCAATCCCAGTGTTCCCACTGCGATTAATGCTAATAAACTGGCGCAAGCAAATGCGGCAACAAATTGATATTCGTTGTAACTGATTTCTACATAAAGTGGGATGGTATTAGTTAGGCCTCGGATATGCCCTGATACCACACTGACAGCACCGAATTCGCCCATTGCACGAGCATTACTTAAAATCACACCATAAATTAATGCCCATTTTATTTTCGGTAGTGTTACGTGCCAGAAAAGCTGCCAAGTGGATGCACCTAAAATTAACGCAGCCTGTTCCTCACTTGTGCCTTGTGCCGACATAGTTGGAATTAATGATTTAGCAATAAGTGGAAAGGTGACGAATAAGGTTACGATAACGATGCTTGGTGTTGCAAACATAAAACGAATATGGTGTTCAGCAAGCCATGCGCCCCAAAGTCCATCTAATCCAAACAGCAGTAAGAACATTAATCCTACAACCACTGGTGAAATGGAAAAGGGGAGGTCGAGTAGTGCGGTTAATAAGCTTTTCCCTTTAAAGTCAAAGTAAGCAATAGCCCAAGCCATAACCACACCGATAAAAATGTTAA
>CAUETL010000142.1:0-4479 GCA_959020685.1 Parahaemophilus parainfluenzae
AATCACGGCAAGTGCGGTCAAAATTTGTGATGTTTCGGTAATATTCACTAAAACCAATGACATCACACTGCTGAAATAAATCACCACTTTAGCATTAGACAAATTGACCAATAAGCCTTTCATAATGCTCGTTAAAGTCGATTGATTTGATGTATTTGCATTCTGCTTTTCATCAAAGACCGCATTGGTTTTTACTTTTGCCATCTTAATGCCGAGATAAACTAAATACGATCCACCAAGCATCATCACAATGCCTTGAATAATTGGCATCGTGGTAAAAATAATGGCAAGACCTAAACCAGCAGCCGTTGCCCAAATTCATACGCCTATGGTAATTCCAATCCCGCCACCCATAGCTTCTCGTCGAGAACTCATGGAAGAAATTCGGCTGACATAGAAAAAATCTGGGCCAGGCGAAAGTAACCCCACAAGATGAATAATCATCAAATTTAGCATGGTAAGCCTACAATGCGTAATATCGTAATCACAATAACCGCATAGATTGCCGCTAAAACGTCATCCATCATAATGCCAAAACCACTTTCCAGTTTTTGGTCAAAATAGCGAATAGGATAAGGTTTTAAAATATCGAAGAAACGGAACAGTACAAAGGCAATGACAATCCAAGGCAAAGACAAAGTTGGAATCGCCGCTAACACGATAAATACCCCAACAAATTCATCCCAAACAATGGAGCCGTGATCATGAACCCCCATATCATCTGCGGTTTTTTGACATAGATAACAGCCAAGTGCAAAGCAAAGTGCGGTCAAAATTAAGAAGATTTTTAGTCCAAGGCAAGCTAATAATGCCGAACCTAAAATCGTTCCGGCTAAACTTCCCCATGTACCTGGTGCAGGACGAATGAGTCCTGAACCAAAACCCAATGCAAGTAAATGAACTGGATTTTTTAAGCTGACTCTATCAAGAGGTGAACTATTCATTATTTATCCTTAAAATGATCGAAACCAGACGGCGCTTGATAATTGATTACGCGCCCATCTTTTAAAAAAGTAATCGGATTGTTATTTTGCGGAACAATTTTTCCGATACAAGTACAAGGTACATTCAACGATTGAGCTAACGTCTCAATCTCAGATTTTTTATTTGCGGGAATCGTAAAGCAAAGCTCATAATCTTCCCCGCCACTTAATGCAAACGCTTCTGCTTTTTCTAAGCTATATGTTTTTTTGAGTGATGTAGATAAAGGCAAGAAGGATAAATCAATCTCTGCAGAACATTGGCTTCTCGTTAAAATATGCCCTAAATCGGCAACGAGACCATCTGAAATATCAATGCATGAATGCGCTACATTCACTAATGCTTGGCCTAATTCAACGCGTGGCGTCGGATGAAAATGGCGTTTTACTAAAAATTCAGTATCAAAATCGACCGCACTTTTACCTTGTAAGATCCAATTTAAACCCGCCGCGCTATCACCTAACGTGCCCGATACATAAATTAAATCACCAACCTTCGCGTTATGTCGGAATAAAGCCTTTTCTTTTGGTACGAAACCTTGTGCCGTAATAGTTACAGAAAGTGGACCTTTTGTTGTATCACCACCAATTAACGTCACATCATACTGATTTAATGTGTCAAACAGACTTTGACTAAATTGGCTTAACCAGTTTTCATCAACTTCAGGTAATGTTAGCGCAAGAGAAATCCAAACAGGTTTAGCCCCCATAGCAGCTAAATCACTTAGATTTGTCACGATAGCTTTATACGCTAAATCTTGGGGAGAAATGGAAGATAAAAAATGCGTGCCTTCGACCATTGTATCAGTGGTAATGGTAAGCTGATAGCCTTCTGGAATATGAGTGATTGCGCAATCATCCCCTATACTGAAATCAACAAAGTGTTGATTACCTTTTTGTATTGAGAAGTATCGCCCTATAAGCTCAAATTCACCCGTACTCATTTTATCTTTGCACTCAAAAACAAAGGGCAGACATTTGTCTACCCTACATTTGAATAATTATTTGCGACCTAATGCAGGAGCGACTTTATCCAATACACCGTTAATGTATTTATGGCTTTCATCTGCACCAAACACTTTCGCCACTTCAATTGCCTCATTTATCGCCACTTTATACGGCACATCTGGCTCAAATTGAAGTTCATAAACCGCTAAACGTAAAATCGCTTTTTCAATCGGATCTAATTCATCCAACGCGCGATCTAAATAATGGCTCATTGAAAAATCAACGGCTTCTACATTCGCAACGGTTTGACGGAAAAGGCGACTAAAATAAGGTTTATCCACACCTTTTAAATCTTGATCCACAACGAACGTGAGTTCCACTTGTTCTGGTGCATTACCAGAAATCGCCCAAGAATATAATGCTTGAACTGCACATTCTCTCGCTCTACGACGTGGCGATACTTTTTTTACAGGTTCTTTTTTCTCTGTCATTGGAATTATGCCACATCAATTTGTTGTAAAAGGTTCACCATTTCAAGTGCTGTTAATGCAGCTTCTGCACCTTTGTTACCTGCTTTAGTACCTGCGCGTTCAATAGCTTGTTCAATGTTTTCAGTCGTTAAAACACCGAATGCCACAGGGATTTCAGCTTGCATTGCTACTTGACCCAAACCGCTACTTGCTTCGCCAGCCACATATTCAAAGTGAGCTGTACCACCACGGATCACTGTACCTAATGCGACGATTGCATCAAATTTTTTGCTTTCAGCTAAACGACGTGCTACTAATGGAAGTTCATACGCACCTGGTGCACGAACGATAGTAATATTCTCATCTTTCACTTGGCCGATGCGTTTTAATGCATCTACCGCACCTTCTAATAAACTTTCATTAATAAAACTGTTAAAACGAGCAATCACTACTGCGATTTTAGCATTTGGCGCAGCTACCGCACCTTCTAAAACTTTCATACTTTTTCCTAATCTGAATGAACAATAAATTTGACGGTGGATTTTAGCATAAAAAGAAACCCTGTGGAAATAATCCGACAGGGTTTTCTATGAGTGGAAAAGAACTTACTTCTCGAGTTTTAACGGTTCAATTTTCCAGATATTTTTCGCATATTCAAGAATCGTACGGTCTGATGAGAAGAAGCCCATATTCACCATATTTTGAATAGTACTTGCTATCCATGTATCACGATCTTGATATTTTTTATCTACCGCTTTTTGCGCTTCCACATAACTGCGGAAATCAGCAAAGGATTGATAATAATCGTGGTATTGCAAACCTTGAATGAGAGAGTGATAACGGTTCGGTTCTTCCGGTGAGAAATCACCACGAATGATTTGGTCAATGACTTCACGTAACTGCTCGTCATTTTGATAATAATCAAACGGACGATAACCTTCGCGACGTAATGCTTCAACCTGTTCAACCGTATTACCAAAGATAAAGATATGATCCTTACCAACGTTATCTAAAATCTCAACGTTCGCACCATCAAGTGTACCTAATGTTAACGCACCATTTAAGGCAAATTTCATGTTACTGGTACCTGATGCTTCTGTTCCTGCAAGAGAGATTTGCTCAGAAATATCTGCTGCTGGAATGATTAATTGTGCAAGACTTACGCTGTAGTTCGGGATAAATACAACTTTTAACCGACCTTTTAAGCGCTCATCGTTATTGATGACATTCGCGACATCGTTAATTAAACGAATGGTTTGTTTTGCCGCATAGTAAGCCGAAGCCGCTTTACCCGCTAAAATAAATACGCGTGGCTGCCAATCTTTTTCTGGGTGTGCCAACATTTCGTTGTAACGAGCGATAATGTGTAACACATTAAGCATTTGACGTTTGTATTCGTGAATACGTTTTACTTGAACGTCAAATAATGCGTGTGGATCTAAATCGATGTTAAGTGTTTTCTTCACATATTGTGCTAATTTCACTTTATTATCATATTTGATATCTGCGACAGCACGCTTAAATTCACCTTTATCTGCAAACGCTTTAAGTTTTTCAATTTGGCTTAAATCGCAACGCCATTCAGAACCAATGTATTGATCAAATAAAGCCGCTAATTTCGGGTTCGCTACTGCAAGCCAACGACGTGGTGTCACACCGTTTGTTACGTTGGTGAAACGTTCTGGATAGATACGCGCAAAATCAGCAAAGGTTGAAGAAACCATGAGATCTGAGTGAATTGCTACGACACCGTTCACTTTATGCGAACCGACAACAGATAACCAGCCCATACGAACTTTACGTTGATGTCCTTCCTCGATAAGCGATACTCGACGGATAAATTCCATATCGGTGGTAACATAAGTTTTCACATACTCAAGGAAATGATCATTGATTTCAAAAATCATTTGCAAGTGACGAGGTAAGATTTTCGCCATCATTTCTACCGGCCAGGTTTCTAATGCTTCTGACATTAAAGTATGGCAAGTATAAGAGAAGATACGACGAGTCACATCCCAAGCGTTTTGCCATGAGTAACCGTGTAAATCGATTAAAATACGCATCAACTCAGGGATGGCTAA
>CAUETL010000143.1:0-4404 GCA_959020685.1 Parahaemophilus parainfluenzae
TAGATGCAACTGAGGCACAAATTAAAAAGGCAGCAAAAGCTACTATTCCAAATGTAGGTCCTAACTTCTGGGCATTCCGTGGTATGTTAGCTGCTGGTGGTTTAATTATCTTATTAGCGTTCGGTGCGTTTGTTCAGAATTTACGTAACAAAGTCACTTCTTCTCGCTTATTACTTAAAGCATTGCTTTGGGGTATTCCATTGCCATTCTTAGCGATTGAATTTGGTTGGTTCTTAGCTGAATTTGGTCGTCAACCGTGGGCGATTTATGAAGTATTACCGGTAGGTGTGTCTGCCTCTAACTTGAGTGTAGGTGACTTATGGTTCTCTATCGGTTTAATTTGTGTACTTTACTTCTTCTTCATTATTGCGGAAATGTATTTGATGTTTAAATATGCACGTTTAGGTCCAAGTGCATTGAAAACCGGCAAATACTATTTTGAGCAATCATCTAAATAAGCAGGAGATGGATTATGCTTGATTATGAAATTCTACGTATTATTTGGTGGGTGCTAGTTGTTGTATTGCTTATCGGTTTCTCTGTAACAGATGGATTCGATATGGGCGTGACCGCACTTTTACCCGTAGCAGGTAAGAAAGAAGTAGAAAGACGTATTATGATTAACTCTATTGCTCCACACTGGGATGGTAACCAAGTTTGGTTATTAACTGCAGGTGGTGCAATCTTCGCGGCATGGCCGATTGTTTATTCTGTAGCGTTTTCAGGCTTCTATATTGCCTTATTCCTTGTGTTAGCTGCGTTATTCTTCCGTCCAATTGGTTTTGAATATCGTGCGAAAATTGATAATCCAACATGGCGTGCGATGTGGGATTGGGGTTTGTTTGCGGGTGGTTTTGTACCTGCGTTGGTATTCGGTGTGGCATTTGGTAATTTACTACAAGGTGTACCATTTGAATTAAATGACCTTTCACAAGCTACTTATACCGGTTCTTTCTTTGCGTTATTAAACCCATTTGCATTACTTTGCGGTGTGTTAAGCCTTGCAATGTTAGTGACTCACGGTGCAAACTGGTTACAAATGAAAACCACAGCTGCATTGCGTGATCGCGCAAGAGCAATTACACAAATCGGTGCATTAGTGACATTAATTACTTTTGTGCTTGCAGGTGTGTGGCTTTCTTTCAAAGACGGTTATGTGGTGACTAGCACGATTAATCACTTTGCAGCATCGGCGCCAGCTTCAGGTAAACAAGTGGCAGTTGAGGCAGGTGCATGGTTCAAAAACTTCAATGAAAATCCAGCTTTATGGGCATTCCCAGTATTAGCTGTGGTTGGTGCATTATTAAATGTAGTTGCATCTAAAGCAAATCGTTGTGGTTTTGCGTTCTTCTTCTCTGTATTAACCATGGCGGGTGTGATTATTACTGCGGCAGTATCAATGTTCCCATTTGTAATGCCTTCAAGTACTCATCCAGAACAAAGCTTGTTAATGTGGGATGCAACGTCAAGTGAATTAACATTAACTCTAATGTTCTACTTGGCATTAGTATTTGTTACCATCTCATTGCTTTACACCATTTGGTCATACTACAAAATGTTTGGTCGCTTGGATGAAAGCTTTGTTGAAGACAACAAAAACTCATTATACTAAGGAGAAACAATATGTTATATGTAATTTGGGTAGTGGGTGTGTTGGCTGCAGTTATGGTGAGTGCTAAATTAACCATTGGCAAAGAAAAGTCAGGTAAATTTGACGAGTAATGATGATTAATTCACTCTATCAATTAAGTAATAAGGGTTCCTTGCGAACCCTTTCGTTTATTTTAGCGTTATTTTTAACCGCGGCTTTCTTTTTAAATTTAAATCAATTTTCGACCGCACTTCGTACTGCACATCCAGCTTGGATTCTTGCGATTTTTTGGGGATTGATTAATTTGTGGATCCACGGTATCGGATTCGATATTCGCCGAGCAATATGGCAGCTCGTTTTCTTGCCATTAATTGGTTATTTCACCACAATAATTGCTATTGTTCAGCATTGGTTTTTATAAGAACGATAGACAAATATTATTATTTGGAGCTTGCACATCTAATGAACAGGTTCTAAAATAAGCGGCTTGTTATGGCTGATAATTTGAGCATTATTTTGAATAACCAATGTTTTACCTTTCCGGTTCGTGTCTATTATGAGGATACGGATGCTGGCGGAGTAGTGTATCACGCACGTTACTTACATTTCTTTGAGCGTGCGCGAACTGAATATTTAAGAACGCTTAATTTTTCCCAACAATCATTATTGCAGGAACAACAATTAGCTTTTGTGGTCAAAACCATGTCTATTGACTATTGTATTCCGGCAAAATTGGATGATTATCTTATTGTCGAAACGGAAATAACGGCTGTGAAAGGAGCAACAATTCTCTTTGAGCAGCGGTTAGTTCGTGAGGCAGTGGTATTATCAAAGGCTACTGTTAAGGTAGCCTGTGTTGATCTAGGCAAAATGAAACCTGTCGCAATTCCTGAAGAATTAAAAGCGGCATTTTTAAAGTAAATAACTTTTCGGAGTATGCAATGACTGCAGAATTGAACTTTTTAGATCTTTTTCTAAAAGCGAGTATCGTTGTTCAACTTGTAATTGTGATCTTGATTTCGTTCTCAATTATTTCTTGGGCAATCATCATTCAACGTAGCCGTATTTTGACGAGTGCGTTAAAAGAAGCGAATACTTTTGAAGATCGTTTCTGGTCTGGTGAAGATTTAAATAAACTTTATGATGGTTTATCTAATCGTCGTGAAGTATTAACTGGTAGCGAACAAATTTTCTTTGTCGGTTTTAAAGAATTCTCTCGCTTAAAACAAGTGAACGCAGATGCGCCAGAAGCAATCATTAAAGGTACCACTCGTGCGATGAACCTTGCGATGAATCGTGAAGTAGAAGCGCTTGAAAGTCGTGTACCTTTCTTAGCGACAGTGGCTTCTGTAAGTCCATATATTGGTTTATTTGGTACCGTTTGGGGTATCATGCACGCATTTATGGCATTAAGTGGTGCGAAACAAGCAACATTACAAATGGTTGCGCCAGGTATCGCAGAAGCCTTGATCGCAACAGCAATCGGTTTGTTTGCGGCGATTCCAGCTGTAATGGCGTATAACCGTTTAAGCTTACGTGTAAATGCGATTGAACAAAATTATGGTAACTTCATTGATGAATTCACCACAATTTTACATCGTCAAGCTTTTGGTAAAGCGCCCCATTAAAAATAAATGAAAAATTGACCGCACTTGATAAATTGAAAAAGTGCGGTGGATTTTAGCGAAGTTTTAGAGGAAATTATGGCTCGTCGTCAGCGTAAAGACATTAAATCTGAAATTAACATCGTGCCATTTCTCGATGTTCTTTTAGTTTTGGTGTTAATTTTTATGGCAACCGCGCCGATTATCAGTCAGAGCGTTCAAGTAGAACTCCCTGATTCGGTGCAAAGTCAAAATGTATCAAATGAAGATAAAACACCGGTTATCTTAGAAGTAGCGGGTGTAGGGCAATATTCGATTTCTATTGGTGGTCAACGCCAAGAAGGCCTTAACGAAGAAATGGTAACCCAATTATCAAAACAAGAATTTGATAAAGACAATAACACAATGTTCTTAGTGGGCGGAGCAAAAGATGTACCTTATGAAGAAGTGATTAAAGCACTGAATTTACTACATCTTGCCGGCATTAAGTCTGTGGGTTTAATGACCAACCCGATTTAAGAATAAGTAGGTAAAACCGTGCAGAATAATCGACGAAAAAAACGTGCAAATGAGTTTGTCATCTCTATTGCGATGCACCTTGCATTGTTTGGTTTGTTGATTTGGAGCTCTCTTTATCAAACCGTTGAAATAATGGGTGGTGGAGAAGGTGAAGGTGATGCCATGGGAGCTGTGATGGTCGATACTGGCAGTGCAGCGCAGGAATGGGGACGTATTCAACAACAGAAAAAAGGTCAAACTGATAAACAGAAAAAACCAGAACCTGTAGTCGAAGAGAAAAAACCAGAGCCTGAACCTGAACCAAATCAGCAAGAAATTGCGAAACAAGAAGAGATTAAGCGTCAGCAGGAAATTCAACGTCAAAAAGAACTTGAAAAACAAAAGCAGCAAGAAATTGAAAAGCAGAAACAGCAACAAGAACTTGCTCGTCAAGAGGCGTTAGAAAAGCAGAAACAAGCTGAAGAAGCGAAAGCAAAACAAGCGGCTGAAGCAGCGAAATTAAAAGCTGATGCAGAGGCGAAACGTTTAGCGGCAGCCGCTAAACAGGCTGAGGAAGAGGCAAAAGCTAAAGCACAAGCCGAAGCTCAAAAAGCGAAAGAAAAAGCTGAAGCCGATGCTAAAGCGAAGGCTAAGGCAAAAGCGAAACCCGATGCTGAACCAAAAGCAAAGGCAAGGGCAGAAGAAAATGCA
>CAUETL010000144.1:0-4312 GCA_959020685.1 Parahaemophilus parainfluenzae
GTGCACGCTACTCTTGCAGGCGTTATCATCGGATTTTGTATTCCATTAAAAGGCAAAAATGGCGAAACACCATTACATGACTTTGAACATATTCTTGCGCCTTGGTCATCCTTTGTTATCTTGCCATTATTCGCTTTTTCCAACGCTGGAGTAAGTTTTGACGGTATCGACTCAAGCATGCTTTCATCGCCATTATTATTTGCGATTTCTTTAGGCTTAATTATCGGAAAACCACTTGGTGTATTTGGTTTCAGTTATCTTTCCGTTAAACTGGGCATTGCAAAGCTTCCGCTAGGTATCAACTTCAAACAAATTTTTGCCGTGGCGATTTTATGTGGTATAGGTTTCACCATGTCAATGTTCTTAGCAAGCCTTGCCTTCAATGCTGATGCCGGTGAAAGCATTAACGCCCTTTCTCGATTAGGGATCTTATTAGGCTCCACGGTTTCTGCGATTGTGGGGTATATGGCGTTGAAAGTGACTACCGCGAAAAATAAAGGGTAATCAAAACGATGGAAAAACTAACCTGTTATGTGATTTATGCATCTGAAAGAATAGAGAGACTGAGTCATTTTTTACAATGCGCCTCTGACTCTCATATTGTTCCTATTTCTGCAGTAACTAAAGAACAGGTTAGCTTACTGGGTAATTCTTCAGCCTTATTTAATTTAAAGAAAGCAGAAGAACTACTTGATCGGACTCCCAATAACAAAGAAATTGCCCACACGCTATCTCATATTCAGTGCTGGAAGGCGATTGCTGAAAATGAACAGTTACAAGATAATGATTTTGTTTTAATTGCTGAAAGTGAAATACAACCTGTTGAAAACTTCATTCAGCATGCTATCAATTATGCTAATAAATACTCTTCTTACGGAATTATCAAATTACAGCGCGATGGTGAAACTCCTGCTTGTGAACGCCTATACCAAGCTAGTGATGAGCCTGATGCATTAATCTATGGTGATACAAATCAGTACAACTATGGTTGTTCGCTTTATCTCATCCGCAAAGATGTCGCAAAAAAATTAACCGCACTTTTAAGTGAAACAAAACCCTACTGGCTTGCAGATCAATTTACTGCATTCCATGAACCTCAAAATATTGCTCAAGCACGTTATCTATTGGGGAAAAATCCAAGACAAAAACAACAAGATAAAGTTGAAAATCCACTATTTAGTATCATTGTACCAATCTATAATGTTGAACGTTACCTCGAGCAATGTATTGAATCTGTCTTAGCGCAAGATTATCAAAATTATGAACTTATTTTAGTTGATGATGGTTCGCCTGATAATTCCATCGATATTTGTGTTAAATATGCTAAACAATATCCTAATATTGTATTTATTCGTAAAATTAATGGTGGTCTTTCCGATGCAAGAAACGCAGGTATTAAACTTGCGCGTGGCAAGTACTTAATGTTTTTAGATAGTGATGATTATTGGGAGGGAACAAGTATTCTTTCTGATTTACAAAAGATAATTACTGAAAATAACCCAGATGTCATCTTTAATTACATGAGTAGTGTTTATCCCGACAAAATTGTGAACCATTACATTAACCGAGATAAGCTAATAGGCTCTTTTAAAGAAGACTTTCAAGGACTTTATCAAGATGGAATTTATCTTGGGTTTGCCGTTACAAAAACAATAAAAAGAGAATTAATTTTAAAAAATCATCTTTTATTTATAAAAGGCCGACATTTTGAAGATATTCCTTGGAGCTTCTCACTGGTTAAACATATTAAAATTTATGCCATATATCAAAATTGCTTTTATATGTATAGAAGAGAAAGAAAAGGTTCAATTAGTTCTGTTGCGACCTCTAAAAATCAAGTAAGTCTATTTCAAAATCTATCTGATGTAATAACTGAAATAGAAAATATGAAACTCAACAATGAGTTGTTACCTGGATTAAAAAAATATGCAGATGATATTTATGGGTATGTAATGACATGCTATGAACTACTGCCAGAGAATGAAAAAGTAGATTTTCTTAATTTGAAAGAAAAATATGAAAAAAAATTTAATGCTTTGTGGTAAATATTATAGATAAACACACTATTAATACTAATCAAGATTTATAAGTTGAATAAAAAATCCCTTAGCGCTCACTGAGGGATTTTTACAAATCTTATTCAGAAAACAACCGCTTGATCTCTTTCTCATACAAATAAATATTCACAGGATTAGTTGGTAATTGCGAATCTAGATATTCATTTGCTCTTTTCACATATTCTTCATGATGCTTATCATGGTTATCAATCACATCAAGCAACACTTTTGCACCTTCAAATGCGTCAAACTGATCGTAGTAATACCCCACGCCTTTAGGGATAAGTTTTGAATTATGAATAAATGGATAGCCACCATACAATGCATCATTATAAGCATAATTTAAGCCATTTTCCCATTGATGACTAAGCACAATATCCACATAACGGGTCAGAAAATCTGGCATTTGATAACGCCCTTCTACCGTCATTACTCCATTTTTGAC
The DNA here is from genome assembly GCA_959020685.1 of Parahaemophilus parainfluenzae. Taxonomy (GTDB): domain Bacteria; phylum Pseudomonadota; class Gammaproteobacteria; order Enterobacterales; family Pasteurellaceae; genus Haemophilus_D; species Haemophilus_D parainfluenzae_T. The sequence continues at coordinate 2,503 of CAUETL010000144.1, forward strand.
AAGATTAGTTCGTCCTATGAAATTGAAAAAGGTTGGATTATCTTTTTTATCGTAGGTGTTGCACATATAGACGTTTTTAATTTTCTCAGGAGCTTCACGATAGGCTTGTTCAGCAATTAACACTGGCGTAAAGCAAGTTTTCACTACGTTAATATTGGCTTCAAAAGAGGCTATACGTTTAGCTTTTTTCTCAGCATCTGGTTTATAACCAAAAGTAAGATTATGCTTCTCTTTGATTCGCTTAATCACCTGATCACAGAATACCGGCGACCAAATTGCAGGCACCACATAAGCAGGACAACGATACATAATGGAAAAATAAGATTTACAGGTATTCTCATGCTGTGGGATCATCCATACAGAATCAAATAACGTACCATTAAACACTCTTCCTGCTTTCTTATCAAAGAGGAAATTTTCCATATCCATAATAAAGTCATTGCCCATTTTATAACAAACAACCTTACCACCATGTTGATGCATTCGAGTAACTTGATGAGGTTCAATCACCAATGTCCCCTCAATCAATACGTCTAATTGATCAATTACATCCTCAATATAAGCGTATTTCAAATTTAATCCATCAAGCATAAACCCTTCTGGAGGTGTAGTGCGCTTTTCTGGTCCCCAAGAAACCAGAATAACATCTTCTACAATTGACGAATGTTGAAATAAATGAAAAAGATGAATGACATTTTGATTTGCGCCGTTTGCCCAAATATCCGTAACCTTCGCCTCTAAATTAAACGTAATTCCAATTTTATATTTACGCATATTCTTTTTCCTCTTCTATTATTTAAGTCATCTAAAAGTGCGGTCAAAAATAGAACTATTTTTAAATGGCTTAAATAATAAAAATCACTCGGATATTCCTACCCGAGTGATTTGTCTAGTCTAGTAAGTGACTACCATTGATAACCTACACCGGCACCAACATTATAATCACCTTGAGTGGTTGCTGCCCCGCTGACTTTGAAGATAACTTTATTGTTATCGCTCGCACGAGAGTAACCTACTGCAACGGCACTTTCACCTTTGTAGTTACCTACACCAAGGCCAACCATTGAACCACCTGCTTTCGTTACTTGTGGGATGTTAGCTGCTGCTGTTGCACCAGCAATACCACCACGAAGTTTCTTATCAGTTTTTCTCAAGTCACTACGTACGGAACCAATTTTGCTATCAACATATTGTTTATTAGCCGCATCAGTACCACGAACAGGATCTGCGACATTTGTGATTCGACGTTCATTACCGACTGAACCAACTGAAACAGTATTTGCTTCATTTGCTACAGAGCCTTGACCTAGAGCTACTGAGTTAGCTGCAGTTGCTTTCGCACCTTGACCAACAGCGGTTGAGTTTTTACCTGAAGCTTGTGAGTTATTGCCTAATGCAGTGCCATTTTCGCCACTTGCATTTGAACCATAACCAACCGCAGTTGCATCTTTACCTTTCGCTTTCGCACTATCACGTTTGCTGGTGTTATCCGCTGCAAATGCTGTTTTACCATCTTTACTGATCAAGCCTGAATCTTCAATACGTTTTGCTGTGCTTTCAGCTGCTGAAGCTGAAGAGCTTGCTGCTGTTGCAGAACTATCTGCTGCTGATGCTGATGAGCTTGCTGCAGTCGCTGAGCTGTCTGCTGCTGACGCTGATGAGCTTGCTGCAGTCGCTGAGCTATCTGCTGCTGACGCTGATGAGCTTGCTGCAGTCGCTGAAGAATCTGCTGCTGAAGCTGATGAGCTTGCTGCAGTCGCAGAAGAATCTGCCGCTGATGCAGAAGAGCTTGCTGCAGTTGCAGAAGAAT
>CAUETL010000145.1:0-4293 GCA_959020685.1 Parahaemophilus parainfluenzae
AGAATGTTGGCGGATCCACGAAAATCAAATCAAACTGGCGATCACATTTCTCTAACCACTGCAAACAATCTGCCTGAATGAGCTTGTGCTGCTTGCCTTCAATATCATTTAAAATCAGGTTTTGCTCTGCCCAGTTTAAATAGGTGTTAGACATATCCACGGTCGTCGTTGATTTTGCCCCACCTAATGCAGCATGCACCGTAGCTGAACCGGTATAAGCAAAAAGGTTGAGGAAATCTTTGCCTTTTGCCATTTCACCAACCATTTTACGGGTTAAGCGATGATCTAAGAATAACCCTGTATCTAAATAATCCGTTAAATTCACCCAAAGCTGTGCGCCGTATTCATTTACATAGAAATATTCGCCTTTATTGGCCAATTTTTCATATTGATTGGTGCCTTTTTGTTTTTGACGGACCTTCAAAATCAGTTTATTGGTTTCAATACCAGTGACTTGCAAGGTTGCAGTCACTGCATCCAATAAACGTTGACGGGCTTTATTTTCATCAATATTTTTCGGTGCGGCATACTCTTGCACCACAATATGATCGCCATAACGATCCACCGCTACGTTATATTCCGGTAAATCAGCATCATATAAACGATACGCATCAAGGCCTTGCTGTTTCGCCCATTTTTCAATTTTCTTGATATTTTTCTGTAAGCGATTCGCAAAATCCACCGCTACCGTTGAAGTGCGGTCAAATTCAAGAGGATTTTCAACCGCACTTTCTTTGCGTTCTGAAATTTGATAATTCTTTTGAACACAATCTAACGGACCATTTTTCGCTTTAAATTGACGATGTGAACGCATACGCAAGCAATCAAGCAACGTAGATTCACTACTGAAAATTGACGCATTCCAACCTCCAAATTCATTTTTAAGGCGTTGTCCAAAGACTGAATATAAAGCAATCAAAGCAGGAGTTGTGCCTAGACGTTCACCGTAAGGCGGGTTACAAATCACTGTTCCCACTTCATCTGGACTTGGATTTTTTAATGCGGCAACATCACCTTGTTTCCACTGAATTAAGTGTGCTACGCCTGCATTTTGTGCGTTCTTTCGTCGCCGGTCTTGTCGCCCTGCACGATTTCGCCACTTCTCTTAGAGACTATCATTTTTTTGTGCTTTTTTCAGTACGCGATGATCGAGATCGAAGCCATAAAAATGCGGTTTAGGATTTTGATTAAAATAAGTTTCCGCTTGCTGTACCGCTTCTGCTTTCACCTTATCCCAAGCATCTTGATTATGCCCTTTCCAGCAATCAAAGCCCCAATGTAAACGATGTAATTGCGGTGCAATTTGTGCTTCCATCTGTGCCGCTTCGATTAACAAGGTACCTGAACCGCACATTGGATCCACTAAAGGCGTCCCTTTTTTCCAACCTGAACGCAGCACTATCGCAGAGGCTAAGGTTTCACGTAAAGGCGCTTGCCCTGTATCTTCACGATAACCACGTAAATGTAATGCTTCTCCACTTAAATCGAGTGAAACGACGAGCTCTTCTTTATTCAAATAAACATGAATTCGCACATCTGGATAGTCTTTATCCACATTTGGACGCGCTTTCCCTTGACGTTCAAAATAATCCACAATGGCATCTTTCACACGCATCGCACCAAATTGAGTGTGACGAATTTCTTGGTTTGTCCCGTTAAAATCGACAAAAAATGTGGATTTCTCATCAAAATAACTTAACCAATCCAGCCCTGTCACAATTGAATACAAGTCTAAATCACTATATATCTTGCCATTTACAATAGGTAACAAAATACGTGAAGCTAAACGTGACCATAATAAGCTGCGATAAAGTGTTTCATCATCAGCCTGAAAATGTACGCCGCCTTGTGCAATTTTACATTCCGTTGCACCAAGCTCTGTCAGTTCGACTTTTAAGAGTTCTTCAAAACCACGGGCAGTTGTGGCAAATAGTTGTTTCATGTGTTTTCTCGATAGGGAAAAATTGGGCGGATTATAGCACGAAAGTGCGGTTAAATTTGGGGATATTTCAAGAATATTCCCCCTCTTTTGTAAAGAGGGGGCGAGGGGGAGATTTTTGATTATTTACTTAAACATTGAGCATAGCTATCAGCGGTGGCTTGAAGGAAATTCGCATAGGAATTTGGACCAAGCTGTACGTTATCACCAATAGGATCTAAACGACCAACATTAACTTTTGTACTTTGCGCAAGCGTATCAATCACTTTTGGTGTGAATTGAGGCTCCGCAAAAAGACAATTTACACGATGTTCTTCAATTTCTTCTTTGATGTGAGCAATGGTTTTTGCACCAGGTGCCACTAATGGATTAATGGTGAAATAACCGGTTTGATTTAAACCATAAGCATCGTTGAAATAGCTATAAGCATCATGGAATACAAAGAAGCCTTTATCTTTGAGTGGGGCTAATTGCGCTTTGATCTTATCGCTTTGCTCGGTCAACGTGCGGTTAAAATCGGCTAAGTTTTTCGCGATGAGCTCTTTTTTATCCGGGTGTTGTTCTGTTAATTTATCTGCGACTTTCTGTGCCACAATTTGGCTGATGGCTGGTAAATACCATAAATGCCAGTTCACGCTTAATCCATTTTCATCCACATCGTGGTGATGATGCTCATGGTCATGACCATGTTCGTGCTTATGATCGTGCCCATGTTTATGATCATGTCCGTGCTCGTGTTCATCGCCTTCATGATAATGTTCATGATGGACTTTGCTTAAAAGCGGTTTAATTTCTGGAATATCAGAAATATTGATGACTTTTTTGCTGTCAATTTGGCTAATCGGTTTTGCTAAGAAAGCATCAATATCTTCACCAACCCAAAGCACTAAATCCGCCGATTTCACTTTTTGCACATCTGAAAGTTTTAAGCTGTAATCATGTGGAGAAGCGCCTGCCGGCACTAAAACCTGTGTATCCGTCACACCGTTTGCAATAGATGATGTAATAAAACCGAGCGGTTTCACGGAGGCCAATACATCAGCATTTGCCATCATTGGAAGGGTTAAAAGTGCGGTAGAAATTGCACTCATTTTTAATACTTGTTTCATGTTTGTTTCCTTACTTTTATTGGGAATTATTCTCAAAGCCAACATAGACTACGCCTTTTTGATAAAATTGCAACATTCCAACTAAAAAAATGAAGTGATATTTCTTCATCTTGTTAAATACTTTCATTCATAAAGAAAAAGCAACGTTTTCACGTTGCTTCATTTCTTTATTTTAATAACTTATCGATTACCCTAGAAACGGCAAAAAATCCAAAGGTTGCGGTGATCATGGTTGCTGCACCAAAACCATTTGCACAATTCATGGTAGCTGATACTTCACAGCCCTCGCCCATTTTAGGGAAAATCAGAGGCTGACTGGAAAACACCGCATCAACTGCGAACTTACGTTGTGGATTTTGGGTAAAATTAAAATCCTTACGTAAAACTGACCGCACTTTCGCCAATAATGGATCTTGGATCGTTTTGCTTAAATCAGCAATTTGGATTTTGGATGGATCTGTCTGACCACCTGCGCCACCAATAGTAATAATCTTGATTTTATTACGTTTGCAATAGGCAATCATCGCCGCTTTGGTTTTCACATTATCAATGGCATCAATCACATAATCATAGCCACGATTTAAGTATTCGGCTTGATTATCCGGTGAAATGAAATCATCGATAATATTCACCACACATTCTGGATTAATCAACTTAACGCGCTCTGCCATCACTTCCGTTTTAAGCTTGCCAATATTGCCGCTTAATGCAGGAAGTTGACGATTAATATTGGTGACACAAATATCATCCATATCAATCATAGTGATCTGCCCTACACCGCTTCGCGCCAATGCTTCCACCACCCACGAACCTACGCCGCCAATACCTATGACGCACACATGAGCCTGACACAAACGCGCCAAGCCTTCTGGTGTGTAAAGGCGGCCAATGCCGCCAAAACGTTGTTCGTAGTTATCGACTCGAGCCATTATTGTAGTACCCAAACGCGTCCATAGTGTTTTGATAACCCCGCAATATGACCCGCTTGATCGCCAATACCACGGTATAAGTCAAAGTGGTGACCATTAACTGCACCACCCACATCAAGCGCCACCATTAAGTGTAATTTGTGTGTGCCCATCCAGTTACCATCATTATCAATATCCGGCACTTCAACCAATAATACGGTTCCAGAAGGAATGACATTGCGATCAGAAGCAACAGCAGCCATTGGCACTAAAGGTACACCAGCAGAACCTTTCACTTTACCTGTCGGATCGTTTTTAAAGAAAACATAAGATGGGT
>CAUETL010000146.1:0-4243 GCA_959020685.1 Parahaemophilus parainfluenzae
GCGAAATAAGACTTTCTTTGTCATAAGGGGAGCGAGTTTCTAAGTAATGAACGTAAAGATCGTGCCCATTTGCTGTTTTAGGTGTGTAAATCGCATAATCTTGGCTACTTTCATTGCTATAACTTATTGGTGAGGTGCGATGCTGTAAGCCGACACTCCCTACAACTTTGCCGGAACGCGCTTGTTCATAATGCTTAATAAGGGATTGCACTGACTGACGTTGTTCTTCATTCATTGCATCAATCGTTTTTGAAACTGTTGGTAAATCATTTTGACTTAAGGCGGTTTCAGCCAGGTTATTACGAGCTTCTTGCTGATCATTTTTACTCAAAAAATAACCGGCTTTTTCAGCCCATAATTTGGCATCATCATAGTTGCCACGATTTCGCTCAAGTTCTGCTTTTTGCAACATAACCCATGGATCACCAGGCGTTTTGTTAAATAGACGATCATCAATAAGTTGCTGAGCTAATTTGCTGTTACCACGCCATAACGCTAAACGTGCCAAACCAAAATAGCGAGAATCGTAGCCAGGATTCAGAATTTTTGATGTTCGGGTATAGTCATTGATATAAACATTTGAATTCATACGCTCTAAATATTGTTGCGCCAATTCAAATTTGCCCGCATCGCTTGCAGTGAGAGAGAGTTTATGAAGTAAACCATCGCTTACAGCGAGTTTATTGGTTAATGCTTGTTGTTCAATTGCTTGATAAATCGCTAATGCTTTGTGTGGTGAGCCTTTTGCTGCCCAATAGTCACCAAAAGCTTCTTCTAAATACGCAGGTACATTAGATTGAGCCTGTAATGTATTGAAGTCGTCTTTTATTTCATCAAATTTATTCAAGCGAACACCCATCACAAAACGATCTTGCAATGCTTGTTGATACAGAGGATGCTCAGGATTAATTTTGGCCAAAAGTGCGGTCAATTCTTCAAATGATTTTTCTTGTTGTGTAGGTGTTGTCGCATTTTTTGAGGAGGTAATCGTCTTACCATGCTCAAACCACATCATATCTTTTTGATTGAATTGATCAGGATAGGCTTTTTGTAGTTTCTCTTGTAATGGTTGAAGGTTGTATTTCGATGCTAAACGATACAACTCTCTCATCAAGGTGATATTTTTCGGATTTTGTTCTAACTGACGTTGCCAGCGGCCAAGTTTAGCCATGTCGGGTTCAGTGAAATCAAGCAAATAACTTTCTGCATCAAGATAAGCATGATCTTGTCCAAAACGTTTTTTATAGACATTCAGTGCATTTTTTGCCGCATTGTAGTTTTTGGTTTCAGTGGAGGCTAATGCGCCACCAAGCCATCCATTTGGATTATCAGGGTATTGCTTTTGCAATTGGGAATAGAATGCAACAGCACGGTCGTATTGTTTTTCATTTCGAGCGGCTTTGCCTAAATTTTCCAGTTCATTTTGGGAAAATTGCGCTGGTGCGCAGCTTTCGCAAAGTGAAAGTGCTTTAGCGGATTGATTCGTCCTCAGATAGAGTGTAATTAAATCATCGCGTACTTTAATATCGTTTGTCCTCTTAAATAAGGCCTCAAGTTTTGTAATGGCTTGATTTAATTGGGCTTCTCCTTGACGAGATAAAATGATGATATTTTCTCGTTCGGTATCAATAGAGGATTTTTGGGCATAGGCAACCTGTGCTACAGAGGTACTGACACCCGCTAATAGCATTGCCTTAAAGACATGGGCTAGAGATTTCATTTTTTAGTTCTACTATATTAATAATAATTATCTAGTGCTTCGTTATTTCAGACAGTGTAAAAAAAGTGTAAGTTTTGCAAAGAGGTCCGACCTCTTTGCGGGCGATGGAAAACATTAATTGTGTATAAATGGAGGGGGGAGATAAAAAATAGGCGTTTTAGTAAAATAAAACGCCTATTTTATATTTAGAGAAGTGATTGAACGTTATTTCAAAATAAACATCGGTGTGTTACTGATAGGATCACGATGAATGATGACATCCAAATCAAACACATCCTTAAGTAACTCTTCGGTCATGACCTCATCAGGTGTGCCTTGTGCCATTACGGCACCTTTTTTCATGACGATTAAGTAATCGCAATAGCGGCAGGCTTGGTTGAGATCATGCAACACCGTAATCACGGTTTTGCCATTTTGTTGCATTTGTCGCATCATGCCCATGAGTTCAGCTTGGCGGTTTAAATCCAGATAAGTAGTCGGCTCATCGAGTAGCACTAATTCGGCATCTTGCGCAAGAGTCATGGCTAAAAATACCCGTTGTTGCTGACCACCAGATAAATCAGAAACTAACTGTTCAGCAAGTTCGGCAGTTTGCGTTTGTGCCATCGCCCAAGTCACCAATTCTTCATCTTTTTGGCTGAGTTTACCCCAGAGGTTTAAGTAAGGCGAACGCCCGTAAGCGATCAATTCGCGTACTTTAATCCCTTCAGGTACCAAGTGTTGCTGCGGGAGAAAAGCCAATTCTTGGGCATATTCTTTAGGGCTTTTTTGCCAAATATCCTGACCTTTATGGGTGATTGAGCCTTGCTTCGGTTTAAGCAAGCGAGCCACCGCTTTTAATGTGGTGGACTTACAGCAACCATTTGGGCCGATTAACGCAATCACTTTATTTTTCGGGAATTTTAGCGACAGATTTTTAACCACGAGTTTATCTTGATAACCTAAAGATAAATTATTGATTTCAATGCTCATTATTTAGTTCTCATCAATAAATAGAAGAAATATGGCGCACCGATAATCGCGGTCAGAATACCCGCGGGTAGTTCAGTTGGAGGGTCAATCACCCGCGCCAAAATATCCGAAAGTTGTAATAAGAGGGCGCCAATAATCAAGGCTGCCGGTAATAGGGTACGATGTCTGCCGCCGACTAAACGACGGGCAAGATGCGGCGCAACTAAGCCTAAAAAGGCAATCGGACCACAAATTGCCACGGCTGTAGTGGAAAGGGCCACCGCTAGCACTAAAACGCTGATTTGTACTTTATTTACGGTCACGCCCAAGGTAGAGGCTTTGTTTTCACCTAAACCAAGGGTGTCGAGATCACGACAGAAAATAAATGGCAAGGGCAGTAATACGATTAACCATGGCAATACCACATTCAAATAAGACCAGCTACGCCCCCACAGGCTTCCTGTGAGCCATAACATCGCCGTGTTGATCTCGACTGGATTGGTAAGCATCAGATAATGACTAATGGCTGCCCACAATGCGGAAAGTGCGACCCCAATGATTGCCATTTTGATAGGGCGGAAGTTAAAACCGCACACGATCCATAAAATGACAAAAGAGAGCACACCACCTAAAAAGGCAAAAATTGGCATCCAGTAAAATGCCAAGTTTGGCAAGAACATCAATACTGAAACAGCAACCAACCCAGCCGCGTTGTTAATCCCTAAAATGTCGGGAGAGGCAAGTGGATTGCGCACCACGCTTTGCACTAACACACCAGAAATTGCTAAGGCTCCGCCTAATAAAATCGCTAATACTGCACGGGGTAGGCGATATTCCATCAAGGTAAAATAGTTTTTATCATCAGGCTGAAAGGCCGCCCAAATTTCCTCAAAAGAAAGCGTATAAGTGCCAAGGCGAATACTCAATCCAAAGAGTAGTACCATCATACTGAGCGTGATGACATAAAAGCCGATAGCGCGGAAAGATACATGAGAGGTTCGCATTAGTGTCTTCCTCTGGCAAATAATACAAAGACTGGGGCACCGATTAAGGCAAGCACCGCACCAGCAGGCACTTCGCTAGGAAAGTTGACCGCGCGGGCAATGGTATCTGCAGCGAGCATTAAAATTGCGCCGAGTAACATCGCCATAGGGAGCGATTTTCGCAAGTCATAGCCAATCCAATAGCGGGCAAGGTGGGGTACGAGTAAGCCAATAAAGGCCACGGGACCAGCAACACTTACGCTTGAACCCACAATCAATAATGCCATGATGTTAGCGTACCAACGTAAACGGAAGAGATTGATGCCGAGTGAACGAGCGGATTCATCGCTTAAATTGAGTAAATTCAAACGACTGGCAAAAAGCAGGCAGAAAAGTGCGGTCAAAATAAAGAACGGAAATAACGTCAATAATTCATTCCAACGAGCATGTGCAATGCCACCAGCTAGCCAACTCATAATACCGAAGGCATGATCTTCCGCGATAATGAGCACTAATTTTGTGAGCGCGGCACAAAGTAGTGATACGGCAATCCCCGCTAAAATCACTCGGCTACGATCTCCACTATTAT
>CAUETL010000147.1:0-4232 GCA_959020685.1 Parahaemophilus parainfluenzae
ATTAATTTTAATAAGCATAGTAATGCTCAATTTCTTTTTAAAGAGGAAAAACAATGAAAAACTTAGTTAAAATTAGTGCAGCGGCAATCTTTGCAGCAAGTTTAGCTTTATCTGCAAATGCAAAAGTAACTATTGGCGGTAATAACGATCAGTCAGTTAATGTTCAAGGTGCTGTGGCAAATGGTGCTCAAGGTATGGGTAAAGCTGTTCAAAACTTAGCATCTAACCATGGTAAAGTAACTATTGGTGGGAATAATAAACAAAGTGTGAATATTCAAGGTGCTGTAGGTAATATTTCTTGGGGGGCAGGTAAAGCAATCCAAAATGTAGCATCCAACAGTAGTGATGAATAATTTTTAAATTAATTGGTTATTGGCTTTTGCCAATAGCCAATTTTGATTTGGTATATTTGTATAAATGTTGGTTGATATTATGAAAAAACTATACATTTTAATACTTTCTTTAGTGAGTATATTATTCTTTTGTATTTCTTCCTCTATAGCAGCTGAACTTGCACCGAGAAAAGGGATCGGTCCATTAGATCAAGCTAAAGTACAGAAGGTTCAGGCTCAAAAATGGTCAAGAATGTCTACATTTGATGATATGGGAAGTGAGTTTGATGATAATTCAACCTCTTCAACATCGACTACTGGTGTTGGGGGGATTAGTGGGCGCTCTAAAGGCTGTGTTACAAATGTTGGAAATGTTGTCCAAAAGAAGGGCTTAAGCTCTGGTCGTTATGGACCTAAAAATAAGAATGATAATGTCGTTGTAATAAAGGGCGATGTTGTGAATGTGTGTAAATAATTAATTATAATAAAATTTGGATATCTATTATGAAATTTTCTCGAACTCTTATTTCATATTTTTTAATTTCTAATTTAGTAGGGTGTTCTTTATCACCTACAAATCTGAAAGATGATGAACCCTATATTGGTTCGACAACAACTCATAACCTCCCTGCGGTAGAGCCCGTTCGTGCCATTACTAGCTTTAGTGATAGTTTAACCTGTATGGATGGTTTACTACGCCAAAGCAATATTGGTGAAACAGTTGTAGCAGTTAAAACGGTTAAGGATCCATCAGGAAAAGCAGCTGTGGCAGCAGGTGAAATGATTGTGACAGCATTATCACAAATGTCAAAAACGAGTGGAGCGTTTAAAGTCGCAGATTTTGAAGTAGACCCATTAAAGCAAGACACGGTTCAAACATTAACAAATTTACTTCTTCCAACAGGTTCTATGGCCATTCCAGCACCACAATTATATATTTCTGGTGCGATTTCTTATCTTGATCAAGGCGTTTTAAGAAAATCAAATAGCGCAGGTATATCTCATGGTGAAAATGGTGAATTAGGTATATCAGGAGACTTACAGACAACAGCTCTTGGACTTGAATTACATATTGGAGATTTTTTAACGAGAACATTATATCCGGGGATAGATTCAGCGAATGAGATTGTTGCAGCTAATAAAGGATTTGGTATTGATGGTGGCGCGAAGATAAAGAAAACGGGTGTTCAATTTTCTTTAGAACGTAATTTATCTCAAGGTGTTGGTGGTGCAATGCGAACTCTTGTTGATTTAGGTACGATAGAGTTAGTAGGTAAGTTAACTAAAGTTCCTTACTGGCAATGTTTATCACTTGATCAAGCTCATCCTGAATTCCAACGTGAATTACTAGATTGGTATGGTGGAATGGGAGATAGTAGCAAAGTGAAATTCTTCCAAACCGGCTTGAAAAACTTAGGCTATTACAGTGGTAAAGTAGATGGTAAGAGTTCAAAAGAGTTCCGTGAAGCACTATCTGCATTCCAAAAAGATAATAAAGCGACGCCTTCTGGTTTCATTAATTTTGAAAGCTATGAACGCTTAATGAAAAATTATGTAAAAACAGATGCAAATGGTAACTTCAAAAAAGTTGGCCTAGAACCATCGGACGATAAAGAAGATCAACCTCGAGATGGGTATCCTGTGTTAAATTCTGATAAAGATGCACCAATTAATGTAGGGATCAATTTAAATAAGTCGACATATCGCCGAGGTGATAAATTAGAGTTAGATGTCAGTGTAGATAGGGATTCGACCTATTTAGCGTGTTTCTACCAAGATACATCGAAAAGTATTACGCAGGTTTACCCAAATCCCGTTCAGGGAGAGAGTATAACCTCTAAAAATAACCCGCTGAAAATTCCAGGTTCTGATGCATTTACTTTAAGTTTAAATGAAAAAGGTAAAGAAAGTGTGATGTGTATGGCTTCATATTATAGTGTGGCGGATAAGCTTCAAACTAACTTCGGTGATGCATTTAACCCGCTTAAAGTGAAGGATATGAATACATTATCTGATCAATTAAAAACAATCTTTGGCGATGATTTAAAAGGTATCAAAACAGTTAGTTATCAAGTGAAGTAAACAAATAATCCTGGAGGTCGATATGTCAAAAAAATATTCAACATCTAAATTATTTGTTTATGCCTTACTTGCAGGAATTCCGGTTTCTTACGGTCAAATTGTCATTAATAAACCAATTGAGCCTAAGAATCCTGCTGTTCAGCAAGAGCAAAATACGGGATTTTCTCTGGCATTTGCTTATGAAAGTTACCGTAATAAGGATTATCAAAATGCTTATGATGAATTCGAACATTTTGTCTTGCAAAATAATCCAAAGGCGTTAATGGCGAATGGCTATTTGCTATTTAGTGGGAATTTACCGAGAGATTTTGCAAAAGCTAATCAATATTTAGCGCAAGTTGCCTCTCTAAAATATGCCCGAGCAATATATTTGCAAGGTCTATTAGAAAAATACCAAAAAGGTTTAAGTCAGTTTAATGCAAAGGCTGAGCGATTGGTTAATGAGGCTGCAGTGATGGGTGATTATGCAGCGGCCAATGCCTTGGCTAATTTCCATTTTCAAAAAGGAAATTATGCATTAGCTCAGCGCTGGAATGAAAAAGCGATTGGCTTAGGAAGCCCAGCTGCAAGACAGAATCAACGTGTTATCTCAAATCGCCAATATGAGCCAGCCATTCAAACAGTACCTAAGACTGTTTCTTCACCACCAAATACAGGTGTGATTGGAGAATTAAGAGAACGCTCCCAAGCTGGAGATGCAGGAGCGAGCTACGATTTGGCGGTTCGCTTCCATAAAGGTGTGGGAGTGGCTGTGAATTTTGGTGAGGCAATTCGGTTATACCAATTAGCTGCAGAGCAGGGAAGTGCTGAAGCGCAAAAAGTATTACCTATCTTGTTATCAAAAAGAACAACGGGTGGCAATATTAATAGTATGTGGATGCAAAGAATGTCAAATATGCTTCCAAGCCCAGTTGTCGTGCAACGGGAGGTGAATCATTCGCATGTTGGAAAACCGGAAAATAATATATCTGGCTTTGATATAGAAAAAGCCACGAAAGCCGTAACAACCTTACAGGAAGATGATCCATTAGAAGGGTTATTAACTTTGAAACCAAGTCGTTAATTTATTTAAAGTAAACATGAAGGAAGGTAAACATGAAACACGTTTATTCAAAATTAGCTATCGCATTATTTGGCTTTGCAGCATTATCGAGCTATGCTCAAACTGATAATACTCAATCAGTAACAGTCAATGGTAAAATCGTTAATAGTGCAACAGATGGCGGGGAATCAGTACAAACTATTGCGGGCAAGAGAAGTGCGGTCGTTAATGGTACGGTTATTACTCATAACGGTGAAACGACATATATCCCTGGTAGTAGTTCATCTTCAGATAAAATCAATGCCGCTTTAGGTGGACAAGATTTTTCGGGTCAAGATCTGTCTGGACAAGCATTTACCAACTCAGATCTTGCTAATGCAAATTTTAGCAATTCAAACTTACAAGGAGCCGATCTTACAAATGCAAATTTAAGAGGAGCAAATTTGCATAATGCCAATTTGAAAGGTGCTAATTTAACGAATGCTAATTTGGAAGGAGCAGATCTTACTGGAGCAAACCTTAAAGGAGCCCAAAAAACGAATATCAATACCCGAGGAGCAAAAACTAAGGGAACAATTTGGCGATAAGTGATATATAAAAAACAGGCTTTAGAGCCTGTTTTTTTATTCGCGTTTATTTCTACAAAAAAAAAGCAAACGTTTGCGCTAAAAGTGCGGTACAATATCCACCGATTTTTTATTCTTATAATTAAAGGTGCAAGCAATGACACAACTTAGTCTAAAAAAAATCTATTCGGGAAAAGTGCGTGATCTTTA
>CAUETL010000148.1:0-4207 GCA_959020685.1 Parahaemophilus parainfluenzae
AATATTCCAACGCGACAACACGGCTTGGGGTTTTATCAAGGGTAAATTCGCCTTTTGCATCTTTAATCGTCACAGCACTAGCAAATGCAGATGCCATCAATAATGCAGAAGCTAAAGTGGTTTTTAATAATTTTTTCATGTTGTGTCCTCAATAATAAAAAGTGTTTGGATTATACATTCAAATAATGTTATTGAGAATAGTTATACTTTAGATGCCTGGTCGGATTTCTCTATTTCGCCCGCATTCTGGCAAGCAAACTGACGGCAACAATGATGACTAATGAACCAATCCAGAAATTTAGACTAGGTATGTTATTCCAAAATAGCCAGTCACAGATGCTGGAGAAAATCACGCCAGTAAAAGCAAAAGGAGTAATAACATTTGCAGGGGCGTATTTAAAGGCACGAGTCAGTAATAATTGGAAAATAAGACCGAATCCGCCCACTAAAAGTAACAGCGTAAATCCGTGTAGTGTTGGCATTTTCCACTGTGCAATAAAAAAGAGTGGCAATAAAATCGAGCCTAATAAGTGAAAGTAAAACACGATATTTTTAGGTGAGTTGTGTTTATTGAGCTCTTGTAAGCTGATAAATGCCATGGCTGCTAGCACAGCAGCACCTAACGCATAGCCTACATGGATAGGGTTGATATTCATTGATCCGTTGGTCAGCATAATGATGGATACACCGATAAAACCCATAAAACTACAAGCTAATACTTTTAATGGTGTTCTGACTTTAAAGAAAAACAGCAATAAAGGCACAAAAAGTGAGGATGTATTCATCAATAAAGTCGCAATGGAAATTGGTAAATATTTAATCGCGTAAAAGGTTAACAACATACTGGCAATGCCGGCGAGATTACGCAAAACGAGAAACTTCCATTGCGACATATCAACTTTGAAATCGCCATCTTTAATTAAAAAAGGCAGGAGAAACACAAAACCAATAAAAAAACGGGAAAATAAAATTTCACTGGACGGTAATTCATCAGAGGCGTATTTTACAAATACGCCCATTAAGGCAATGCTGATGTAAGCTAACACCATACAAACAACAGCTTTTTGATAATTATTGCGGAGATGTATGTTTGGCATAAGGGTTCCTTGCATAAAGTGCGGTAAAAAATTGCCTTATTTTGTAAGAAAATGGGCTTGTCTTCGTCTAATGAAATGTAATCTGAAGATATTTTCTATAATAAGGAAAGAAAATGAAATATACAAAAACATTTCTCATATTAACCGCACTTTTTGGCGGTTTGCAAAGTAGTTTAACGTATGCTGATGATCCAACTTCATCAAAGGAGCAAAAAATGACAATGGAAAGTAAACAAGAACATCAAATTATTTATCTTGCTGGTGGTTGTTTTTGGGGACTAGAAGCTTATATGGAACGCATTCAAGGCGTGACCGATGCCGTTTCTGGCTATGCCAATGGAAAAGGCGATACCACGAACTATCAATTATTGCACGCGACAGATCATGCTGAAACCGTGAAAGTCACTTACGATCCAAACAAAATTTCGTTAGATAAATTATTGCAATATTATTTCCGTGTTATCGACCCAACCAGTATCAATAAGCAAGGCAATGATCGTGGCAGACAATATCGCACGGGTATTTATTATCAAAATGAGCAAGATAAAGCCGTTATTGAAGCGGCATTGAAAACTTTACAAAGTAAATATCAAGAACCGATTCAAATTGAAGTGGAACCGCTGAAAAATTATGTAGAGGCGGAAGAGTATCATCAGGATTATCTCAAGAAAAACCCGAATGGCTATTGTCATATCGACATCAAAAAAGCCGATGAGCCATTAATTGATGATAAAAAATACCCAAAACCAAGTGATACAGAATTAAAGCAAAAATTGACCGCACTTCAATATGATGTGACGCAGGGCAAACACACCGAACGTTCTTTTAGTAACGAATATTGGGATAATTTCGCGCCAGGTATTTATGTGGATATCACCACGGGAGAACCGTTATTTTCTTCCAAAGATAAGTTTGAATCCGGTTGTGGTTGGCCAAGTTTTACCAAACCGATTGCCGCTGAAGTGGCGGAGTATCAAAGAGATAATAGCTTTAATATGACTCGTATTGAGGTGTTAAGTCGCAGTGGTCATGCCCATTTAGGCCATGTGTTTGATGATGGTCCGCGCGATAAAGGTGGTTTACGTTATTGCATCAATAGCGCATCGATTAAGTTTATTCCATTAGATGAAATGGAAAAACAAGGCTATGGTGATTTGATTCCCTTTGTGAAATAAGAGGAAAAAATGAGAAAAATATTGACCGCACTTTTATTGTTTTTGAGTCCATTGAGTTTTGCACAAGAGAAGGTGTCTTTGGCGGATATCCCCTTGAAGACATTGGATAATCAAACCGTCTCTTTATCACAATATCAAGGCAAACCGCTTTATATCAAAATGTGGGCATCCTGGTGTTCAATTTGCTTAGCAGGCTTAGCGGAAATTGATGATCTTAGTGCAGAAAAAAATCTTAATTTTAATGTGATTACGATTGCCTCACCTGGACAAAAGAACGAACAAAATAGCCAAAAATTTATCAATTGGTATAAAGGCTTGGACTATAAAAATATCACTGTATTATTGGATGAAAATGGGGAAATTATTAAACGTGCTAATGTGTTAGGCTATCCATTTAATTTACTCTTGGATAAGGATTTAAATCTTATCAAAGCGCAGCCAGGTCATTTGAATTCAGATCAAATTAAACAATTTGTGAAGAAATAAAAAAGTGCGGTCATTTTGGACCGCACTTTTTATGTTGGCTTGATTATGCAAATGCCTGTAATTCAGGGTTGATTGGGGTTTCAGCGATGTTGTTCACATAGTTACATAATGTGGCGAGGCTGACACCTAAAATCACATCAATGGCATTTTCTTGAGTATAACCTGCATCAAAGAACGCTTTAAGCTGTGCTTCCGTTAATTTTGCTTTTTGTAAAATAACAGCAAGGGTGAAACGCGCTAAAGTATCCAGTTTTTTATCACTTTCAATACGAGCAGTTGCACGAATTTGGTTTACAAGCTCTTCTTCAAGTTTTAACACTTTTAAAGCGATCTTCGTGTGGCCAGCTACACAGAAACCACATCCATTGACTACGGCAGCGGTAATTTGCACCACTTCGCGTTCTGTTGCCGTTAAGCTGTTACGACCATTAATACCGCCTACCGTGCGATAAGTTTCAAGTGCAGTAGGGGCATTCGCGAGAACACCAATTAAATTTGGAATAAACCCATTGGCATTTTGTACGGCTTTTAAGGCTTCTTGTGCCGCTTCAGGTGCTGATTCAATGGTGTGAATTTTAAATTGAGACATAAACTACTCCTACGGGATAAATCATAAATTTCCGCTTGATAATACCTTTCTAACTTAAATAAGAAAAAGAAGAAAAGCTTATTTCATATAGCTAAAAGTTATGATTATTTTGGCGTCGCTAGGCTAAATGCGTTTTGACGACAGACAGTAATCTCTCCAACTCTTTTTTACCTTTTTCGGAAAGGACTTTGTTGTCGCGTAACATTTGGGTGGCACGAGCTTCAATAAAGCGGAGGTAATCACTGTTTTGTGTTTCTTGGAATTGCTTTTCGGCTAACTGCATTTCGGTGAAATCTTTATTGGTTTGAGCAATCAGCATTTTTTGTCCGATTAATACAATTAATGCGGCAATTAAAGCGATGACGGCGCCATAACCATTAGTGGGGTAATAAAGAATGCCTGCCAGAACAAAAAGTGCGGTCACTAAATTGGATGAATTTTTAATATAGCCTTCAGCCGGTGGTGGCTTGATGAGATCTTTCCAGTTCATAGGATTTATATGTCATGCTAAAAAATTTGCCTTCCCACAAGAAAAAGAGGGAAGGCAATATCATAATATATTACGCTAACACACCAAAATGATAGCCTAAAATACCCACGCCGAATAAGGCGAAGATGATGTACATGGCGTTGACTTTTTTACGTAATAAATACATACATAAGAAAGTTAAACCTAACGCAGCAAGGCCTGGGAGAAGATCGTTTAACACGCTTTGTACGGTGGTCACCACTTCTTCGCCCATTTGGTTTTTATAGCGGGAAAGTTCTAATGGAATATTAATGCTCGTCCATTTCGATACCAGCGAACCCATGACAAAGAGACCGAGGATAGACGCCCCCTGCGTCAATTTTTGTAAGCG
>CAUETL010000149.1:0-4155 GCA_959020685.1 Parahaemophilus parainfluenzae
GTTGGTCATCCAATTCTACACCTTTCGGTACGCTAAATTGTAATAAGCTATCCGCTAAGGATTGGGTTGTAATGTTGCGCAATACATAAAGATTGGTTTGACCATCTTTTTCTGTAGTGCTGAAATTTTTTAACACACCATTTGCATCGACACGAATATCAAATTGTTTAATATTGCTATTTTTCGCCTTTGGTTTTAACACAAAGGTATCCGCATTCTGTGTCACTGAATATTGATTCCAGTGGCTTTTATCGTTACTGGTTAAAAGTACAAAGGGTGTATTATTGACTGCATCCTTCACCCATTGAGCGGTAACTTGTTGCACGAATGGATCGTAATACCAAAGGGTTTTACCATCTGCAATAATTTGTGTTTCTTGTGGTGATTTGGTATCCATACGGAAAAGATTTGGTCGCTTAATTTGAAGTTTTCCACTTCCTTGTTGAACGTTTTTACCACCAACAGAAGTCACGGTTTGAGAGA
This sequence comes from Parahaemophilus parainfluenzae, assembly GCA_959020685.1. Taxonomy (GTDB): domain Bacteria; phylum Pseudomonadota; class Gammaproteobacteria; order Enterobacterales; family Pasteurellaceae; genus Haemophilus_D; species Haemophilus_D parainfluenzae_T. Next base: position 484 of record CAUETL010000149.1, read on the forward strand.
AATCAGCACTTAATACTGTCACTTGATTTAAGCGATTTTGTAGCTCATCTGCCGCATCCGCAAAAGCAAAACTACTCGCACTCAACAGTGCAGTAAGTGCGGTCATTTTTAATAATGTTTTTTTCATTCTACTTTCCTTTTTGTAAAGTGAAACTTAAGAGAATTAATATTCGGAACGCCGAGCTAAAATTTCTCGTTTTCCATTTTTCATTGGGCCTAAAATACCTTGTTCTTCGAGCTGATCCATAATTCGAGCCGCTCGGTTAAACCCAACACTAAATTTACGTTGAACATAAGAAGTCGATGTATTGCCTGTGCTTAAGACAAACTCAACGACGTCATCAAATAATGCATCAAGATCGCCACTACTTGCAGTTGATTTCTCACCTGAGTCGTCATCATCCGTGCCATCTAAAATGCCGTCAATATAATTCGGTTTACCTCGTGCACGCCAATCGTCTGCCACTCGCGCCACCTCATCATCACTCATAAAGGCACCGTGTACACGAACGAGATCAGAAGAGCCTTGACCTGAATATAACATGTCACCACGGCCCAATAAGGCTTCTGCACCACCTTGATCTAGAATCGTTCTAGAGTCAATTTTACTTGCTACAGTAAAGGCGATACGGCTTGGAATGTTAGCCTTGATCAAACCTGTAATCACATCTACTGATGGGCGTTGTGTGGCTAAAATCAAGTGAATACCAATTGCACGAGCTTTTTGTGCTAAGCGCGCAATTAACTCTTCAATTTGTTTACCCGCAACCATCATTAAGTCTGCAAACTCATCAACGATCACGACAATATAACTCAATTTTTCTAATGGAGGCGGCATCTTATCCATTGTATCGCCAGGCTTCCAAATTGGGTTTGGAATTGGCATATTGAGTTTTTCATATTCTTCAATTTTTTCGTTATACCCTTCAATGTTACGCACACGTAAGGCTGACAACAATTGATAGCGGCGTTCCATTTCTTCTACGCACCAACGCAGTGCATTTGCCGCTTTTTTCATATCCGTCACTACTGGAGTAAGCAAGTGTGGGATATCGTTATAAATAGAAAGCTCAACCACTTTCGGGTCAATCATAATAAATTTCACTTGATCCGGTGTTACGCGGAAAAGCAAACTTAGAATCATGGTGTTCACCCCAACAGACTTACCAGAGCCAGTCGAACCCGCCACAAGCAAGTGAGGCATTTTAGCCAAATCAACCACAACGGGTTTTCCGCTGATATCTTTACCTAAAGCCATTGAAAGCAATGATGTTGAGGAATGGAATTCATTACTATCGAGCACATCACGCAATGGTACCATTTGGCGGTGAGCATTCGGTGTTTCAATACCAATATAAGGTTTGCCTGGAATCACTTCCGCCACACGTATCGCACGGAACATCAACGCACGTGCTAAATCGGTATCAATACTGGTTACTTTTGATGCTTTTACACCTGGTTGTAATTCAAGCTCATAACGAGTGACCACAGGGCCAACTAACACATCTTGTACCGTTGCTTTGACATTAAAATTCTTTAATTGTTGTTCTATGCGTGCGGATGTGTCCAAAATTTCTTCACGCGTAATGTCTTGAGCCTGCGTTGGACGATGCTCAAGTAAATCTAAACTTGGTAATGGTGTCGTTGGTTTTTCACGTTTATTCGTTGGTTGTTGGAATGCTGGGTGAATAAGCGTATCAGAATACGGCTTATAGGTTGTTTCAGTTGCATTCTCAATATGAATTTCACGCTCTTTAACTGGCGAAGCTGTTGGCTCATTCAAGATCACTTTTAATGCATCTTCAGCATTTGAGGCTTTTGCACGCTCTTCCATTTCGTGCAAACGCGCTTGCTCTTGTGCGGCAAACTGACGTGCTAATTCATCTTCTAAACCATCATTTTCTGATTCTAAAGGTTCATCATAAGTTGGATAAAGTGCGGTTGTATTTTCAGGTGTTTTTAGTGACACTTTTGGCATCACATTTTCTTCAAAAATGTCATCTGATTCATCCACACTTTGATGATTCACTTGCGGATTTTTCCATGTGGCTGAAAAATCTTCTTTTGTCGGTAATTCAACGGAAGAAGTAGCTGAAATTGAAACATTCGGTAAATTGTCAGATTCAACCGTGAAACCTTTAAACTTATCTTCTAATTTTTCAACATCTGCAGGCTCTGAAGCACTCGGTGAGGATAACCCACTGATATTAATTAGCTGCTCAGGCTTCACAAAGGCATTTCCAGACTCGTCCTCTTTTTTATCTTCTGCTGGTTCTGTGTCTAATTGAGAATCAGAAAAAGCGAGTTGTTGAGGTGCTTCAATCACAATTTGTTCAAGATCATCTACAGAAGTATGCTCTGTGTGCTCCTCTTCTGCCGGCTGATTTTTCATAGTGAGCCAATGGTAGAATTTCACAATTAAACGAATTAATGATGCACCGGAACAGAAAATAAAGCCCACTACCGCACAGATAAAGCCGACTAAAATACAGCCAAACTTGCCGAGTGTAGGATATAAGTTCACTACTAAACTGCCTCCAAATACACCACCAGCTAAATAGTAATTCGTATTTGAAAGCAACAATGTGGCCATCATGGTTAAACCAACGATGAGAGCAATAAAGCCAAAGGAACGTAATGCAATTCGAGTTGCCGAGAGAGAATGAACCGCTTTGGTTTTCAGTAAATAGATCGGTACAATGAAAATGACAAACGGAATGAGATGACCGACATAGCCGAGAAAAACAAAAAACGCATCAATTAACCAAGCACCAAAAGCACCGGCTTTATTAATGGTTTCAGTTTGAAAACTTGCCGTCGACCAAGAGTTATCTAATGGCGTATAGCTTGACCATGCCACGATTAAATATAAACCTAAAAGTGCGGTCAATCCGAGTAATAATTCTGCTAAATATTGTTTCGGTGTAAATCGTTTTGTAATTCGTTTAATCATTTTTATTTTAGTACGAGATAATTAGTTTGTTTCACTTCTTCCATGACAACATAAGTTCGGGTGTCATTCACACCGGGTAAGCGCAATAAGGTGGTACCCAATAATTTTCGATATGCCGCCATATCTGCCACACGTGTTTTGAGTAAATAATCGAAATCACCTGATACCAAATGACATTCGAGAATTTCATCAAGCGCTTGAATCGCAGCATTAAACTCTTCGAAAACATCCGGTTTACCACGCACAAGCGTGATTTCAACGATCACCAATAAAGGGGCATCCAGTAATTCAGGATTTAGTAGTGCGCGATAGCCCATAATCACACCTTGTTTTTCTAGGCGTTTTACCCTTTCTAAACAAGGCGTTGGCGATAACCCCACTTTCTTTGATAAATCGATATTAGAGATTTTACCGTTGCGTTGTAATTCATTTAAGATTTTGATATCAATGCTATCCAACGCTTTATTTAATTTCTTTTCCATAACCTTTCCTTATGTACGGCGCATATTCTATCTAATTTATCAAAAACTTTCAGTAATCAGACAACAATAGGACAACGTTTTTTTAGAAATTATCCAAAATAGCAAGTGCATCAGAGAGTTTTTTCACCGTAAAAACTTCCATATTCTCAACCGCACTTTTCGGCTTATTGGCAAAAGGGACAATCGCGCGTTTAAAACCATGTTTTGCGGCTTCACTAATGCGTTCTTGACCGCTGG
>CAUETL010000150.1:0-4147 GCA_959020685.1 Parahaemophilus parainfluenzae
AGCTAACATGTACTAATTGCCCGAGAGGCTTAACTATACAACGCTCAAGGGTTTTGGGTGTTGTAAGACGAAACTCAGAGAATAAAGAGAAAGTATTGAAGGTTATCAGCTTGTTTGGTTGTGAGCGCTAGAGATAGCGGAACAGAAAGAGAGAAAAGTTATTAAAGGAATAATCCTGGCGGCGATAGAGCGGTGGTCCCACCTGACCCCATACCGAACTCAGAAGTGAAACGCCGATGCGCCGATGGTAGTGTGGGGCTTCCCCATGTGAGAGTAGGACACCGCCAGGTATTGAATGTGAACCCCGAGCTGAATGGCTTGGGGTTTTTGTTTATAGATTTTTATTAAAAATTATATAGAATGATCTCAATTTTTATTTCTCAATATAAACCATGAAAAACTTTAGATATTTTGCGCAACGTTATGTTGATTGGGTTATTCGATTAGGTCGAGTTCGTTTCTCTTTACTTGGTATCGCTATTCTTGCGATTTTAGCTATCTGTATACAAATCCTATTAAGCACGCTTCTTAGTGATGGTATTCACTGGAGTGACATTGCCCGCTCAATTACTTTTGGTTTATTTACTGCGCCTTTTGTTATTTATTTCTTTACGCTACTTGTTGAACGACTAGAACGTTCCCGTTTAGAACTCTCTAAAACGCTTGCTAGATTAGAAAAAAATAGCCGTGATAAAAGTACCTTACTTGCAACGATTAGCCATGAATTACGTACGCCTTTAAATGGAATCATTGGTCTAAGCCGAATTTTATTGGATGATAAATTAACAGAACAACAACAAAATTACCTCAATACAATTAATCTAAGTGCTGTCAGTTTAGGCCATATTTTTAGTGATATTATTGATTTAGATAAGATCGACTCTAAGCGTATTGAATTAAATATCCAGCCTTGCTATTTCCATTCACTACTTAATGATTTCTATAATTTTGGTACCTTGATGGCGGAACAAAAGGGGCTAAAATTCTCTTTAAAGCTGGATGATAATTTACCTAATTGGCTTTATCTCGATCGTGCTCGCCTTAGCCAAATTCTTTGGAATTTAATTAGTAATGCCGTCAAATTCACTGATAAGGGTGAAGTGATTCTAAGGGTGCAGAAAATGCAAGATAATCAGTATCAATTTAGTGTTACTGATACGGGAGCAGGTATTGCACCTTGTGAATTAGATAAGATTTTTACCATGTATTATCAGGTTAAAGATAATATCCATCGTTCTGCGGGAAGTGGCATCGGTCTTGCGATTTCTAAGAATCTTGCGCAGTTAATGCAAGGGGATTTAACGGTTGAAAGTGAATTGGACAAAGGTTCAACCTTTTACTTAACGATCATTGCAGAAAAAGCTCAGGCTCATGATGGTAATGCTGAAAAAGCCATGCAGCATCTTTCTATTTTATTAGTAGAAGACGTTGAATTGAATGTGGTTGTAGCCAAAAGTATTCTTGAAAAGCAGGGGCATTATGTTGATGTTGCCATGAATGGTGAACAGGCTATCCAATTATTTGAGAAAAATACTTATGATATTGTTTTCCTTGATATTAAGTTACCAGATATGTCAGGATTTGATATTGCATATTATTTACGTAAAAACTACGAAGAAGGGATTTATGATTTTCTCCCACCTTTAATTGCCTTTACAGCGAACGTGATGCACAGTGAAGAAGAATATCAAGAGCAGGGGATGGATGGTGTATTACGCAAGCCACTTTCTTTGGTTGAATTACGTCAGTGCTTTAAAACTTTTTTAGGAGACGATATTGAATGTATCTCTGATGAAGAAGAAACTCCTCAAGTTCAAGAAGGCATCAATATTTCACTTATTGAGTTAATTGGAAAATCACAAGCTAAAGCTAATGTAGAGTTATTCAAACAGTGGATGCCAATTTATTTAGATGAATTAGAAACGGCGTATGAAGATTATCTTACAAACGCAGATATGCAACAAATGGTGTCAGATGTGGCACATAAAATAAAAGGCGCTGCAGCATCAGTAGGGCTTGTTAATATTCAAAATATCGCAAAACAGGCTCAAGACACGTCATTACCTAATTGGGCATCTGATATTGCTTTATGGATAAAGCAACTCAGTAATGAATGGTTTCAAAATGTAGCTGAATTAGAAGCATATTTAGAAAAATAATTCATGACACGTCATTTTCAAATTTTGATCAGTGAGAATATGCCGTCTAATTTGCCGGCAAATACCTTGATCATTAATGAGTTTTCTAAAATTCAAAATCTTCTTGGGCAAGAGTTTGAGACGATCTTGTTTGATGCCCGAAAAGGTATCCATTTAGAGGCGCTCGCCATTGTGGCCGGGACATTGAAAATGAATGGTGCCTTAATTGTCTTGCTATCAAATTGGGAGAAACTTGATTCCCAAATAGACGAAGATAGTCTTCGTTGGTCAGGTTCGCTTGAGGCAATTACGACGCCAAGATTTATTGCATATTTTAAGCATTGTATTCATAAATATGGTTTCCCCGTCCTTTATCATCAAAATGATTTAAAATTTGACCGCACTTTTCAGCGAGAATTTGTAAATCACAACGCGACCTTAGATCAGCAGAAAATTATTGAGCAGATCTTACAAAAAGAATCTGAACTTTACTTTCTTACTGCCAAACGAGGAAGAGGGAAATCAGCTCTAGCAGGCTTATTAGCGAATCAACTGGATACTAAAATTTACCTCACAGCTCCAAATAAAAGTGCGGTCAATATTTTGGCTGAATTTTCACAAAAAGAAATTATCTTTATTGCACCAGATGCGCTTTTCCTTGCTTTGCAAAATGATCCTTCTTTTTCTGAAAATGCTTGGCTTTTTGTTGATGAGGCGGCAATGTTGCCGATTGCTCAACTTACTGCTTTTTCCTACCATTTTAAGCATATTTTATTTACGACAACTATTCATAGTTATGAGGGAACAGGGCGAGGCTTTGAGCTTAAATTTAAGCAAAAAATTAACCGCACTTTTTCTGACTTTGAGCTTATTGAACCGCTACGTTGGTCGAAAGATGATGCTTTAGAGGCATTTATCGATGAGCTTTTATTATTGAATGTAGAGGATGAGTTTAAACAAACGGTATACGATAAAAGCAAGTTCTGTCAAATTACTGAACGCTCACAAGAGGAAATACTTTCTTCATTGTCTCAATTCTATGGGTTGATGACATTAGCTCATTATCGTACATCACCATTAGATCTACGGCGATTATTTGATGTCAATTCACAGTGTTTTTTTACCGCTGAAAGTGAGCAAAATTTACTAGGCGCTGTTTGGGCATTAAAAGAAGGCGGGATTGAAGATTCAGCCCTCATTGAAGCAATTCAACAAGGGATTAGACGCCCGAAAGGCAATCTCGTGCCTCAAGCACTTTGTTTTCATGCTCAACAACAAAAGGCTTGTGAATTGCATTCTTTACGTATTTCGAGAATTGCGGTCCAGCCTATGTGGCAGCAACATGGTATTGGTACACAACTTATTGAATATATCACGCAAAATGCCAATGTAGATTATTTATCAGTGAGTTTCGGTTATACCAAAGAACTAGCTCAATTTTGGCAGAAATGTGGTTTTTCTCTTGTTCATTTAGGCGAGCATTTAGAGGCGAGTAGTGGTTGTTATTCAGCTATCGCTCTAAAAGGGCTTTCTGCACAAGGGATTGAATTAGAAAAAGAAGCAACGCAATCTTTTCAACGGAATATGCCTTTGTCTTTCCATCCGCTCGTTCAGGAATTTAATAGCACATCAGTAGATTGGGAATTGATTGACGAAGATTGGCTAAGCTTAAAAAATTTTGCTTATTTTCACCGCACTTTAGCTTCTGCTTTGCCGGCAATTCGTCGATTTTTAATGAATTTAGATGAAAAAGATTGCCCTTTAATAAGAGATTATTTCATCACAAAACAGATACCCTATAATAAGAAAAATGGGTTAAAATTATTACGTTCGGAAATTGCACAAAAATTAAAAAAGGAGGCAAAATGAGCGAACAAGAAAAAAAAGGTTGGTTCCGTAAAGCGGTAGATGAATACAATAAATTTTGCAGTGAACTAGGTTTAGATAAAGGCAGTTGTCGAGGTTGTATGCCACGCATTGAATTTGATGATGATGGTAAGGTAAAAAAA
>CAUETL010000151.1:0-4074 GCA_959020685.1 Parahaemophilus parainfluenzae
CGGACTAAACCTAACACACGGGACACTAATGTCATCCCACTCACGATAATGCCGGATTTTAAAAGTCGTTTACTCAAAATAGGGGTCTCTTCAAAAAAATTTGCCTTAATTGTATAGAATTTTTGTTTTTACGCTATATTCCAACGAAAAAAACTGATAAAATCCTGCCCACATCGTTTGTGTGAGCCAATAGAAAGCGCTTTTTTTAAATAACGATGCTTACTTTCGGTTGTGTCTCACCGAAATCAACACAAATTATTCATTGACAAAAGTATAAAAAATCGGCATATTCTACGCCCTTATTTTGTCATAATCATCTAACAGAAATTTTAGGAGTTTGACCTTGGCTAATATCAAGTCAGCAAAAAAACGCGCGGTTCAATCTGAAAAACGCCGCCAACACAACGCAAGCCAACGCTCTATGATGCGTACTTACATCAAAAAAGTATATGCTCAAGTAGCAGCAGGTGAAAAAGCAGCAGCTGAAGCAGCATTCGTTGAAATGCAAAAAGTTGTTGACCGTATGGCTTCTAAAGGCTTAATCCACGCTAACAAAGCAGCAAACCACAAAGCTAAATTAGCTGCTCAAATCAAAAAATTAGCGTAATTAAAGCATTAAAACAGCTTAAAAATAAAACCGCACTTTAGTGCGGTTTTTGTTTGCCGTAAACCGTACTGCCACAAACGCCCCATAACGAGCTTGCATTCCCCCCTTTAACCTGTAAACTACCCCACAACTTAAAAATTAATCATAAAATAAATAATAAATGACCAAAAAATCTTTTAAAAAAGCGGATCCAAATTATCAAAAAGAATTAGCCAAATACGGTAATCCGATCCCAAGCAGAGACTACATTCTGCAAATTATTCGTGAAAATAATGCCCCGATGAGTCGGGAAGAAATTCTGACTGCACTTTCAATTAAAAGTGATGAACAACAAGAAGCCATGCGTCGCCGCTTACGCGCCATGGAAAATGATGGACAATTAGTTTTCACTAAACGTAAACGCTATGCCTTGCCTGAAAAATTGGATTTATTCAAAGGCATGGTCATTGGCCATCGCGAAGGCTATGGCTTTTTACAAGTCGAAGGCAAAAAAGAGGATCTCTTTATTCCTAATCACCAAATGCAACGTGTAATGCATGGTGATTTTGTATTAGCCCAACCTGCAGGCTTAGATCGCCGTGGTCGTCGTGAAGTCCGTATTGTTCGTGTACTTGAAAGTCGGAAAAAACAAATTGTCGGCCGTTTCTTCTTAGAAAATGGCTTTAGCTATGTTGTGCCTGATGACAGCCGTATCGGACGAGATATTTTAGTCCCTAATGAACACCGCAATGGTGCCCGAATGGGACAAGTTGTCGTGGTTGAATTGCAAGAACGCTCAGCCTCCTTCACTCAACCAGTTGGCATCATCACCGAAATTCTGGGTGACAATATGGCAAAAGGGATGGAAGTGGAAATCGCCCTTCGTAATCATGACATTCCTCACCAATTCCCAAGCGCGGTCGAAAAATACGTTAAAAAATTCACGGAAGAAGTGCCTGAAGAAGCAAAAAAAGGCCGTGTGGATTTACGCGATCTACCACTGGTTACCATTGATGGCGAAGATGCGCGCGATTTTGATGATGCCGTATATTGCGAAAAAAGCGGTAAAGGCTGGAAGCTTTGGGTGGCAATTGCCGATGTCAGCTATTATGTGCGTTTACGTTCTGCATTAGATACTGAAGCTTATAACCGAGGCAACTCCGTTTACTTCCCAAATCGTGTCGTGCCAATGCTGCCGGAGATTTTATCCAATGGATTGTGTTCACTGAATCCACAAGTTGATCGCTTGTGTATGGTATGTGAAATGCACATTTCTGCCAAAGGTAAACTCACAGACTATCGTTTTTATGAAGCAGTAATGAATTCTCATGCACGTTTAACCTATACGAAAGTCGCGGCGATTTTAGACGGCGATGATGAGCTCCGCACCCGTTATCAAGGGCTAGTACCACATTTAGAAGAATTGCATCATCTCTATCAAGCGTTACTCAATGCACGCAAACAACGTGGTGCCATCGATTTTGAAACCATCGAAACCAAATTTATTTTCAATGCCATGGGACGAATTGATCGCATTGAACCTGTTGTGCGAAATGATGCTCACAAAATCATTGAAGAATGCATGATTCTTGCGAATATTGCAGCGGCAAACTTTATGGAAAAACATAAAGAGCCTGCACTCTATCGTATTCATGCCACTCCGAGTGAAGAAAAACTGACGTCTTTCCGTGCATTCTTAAGTGAATGCGGTTTAAGCCTTGAAGGCGGCATGAAACCGACCACAAAAGATTATGCGAAATTGTTAGAGCAAGTGAAAGATCGCCCGGATCACGAACTCATTCAAACTATGTTACTTCGTTCATTAAGCCAAGCGGTTTATCATGCGGATAATATCGGTCACTTTGGTTTGGCGTTAGAAGAATATGCACACTTCACTTCCCCGATTCGTCGTTATCCAGATTTAACCCTACATCGTGGAATTAAATATTTATTAGCAAAAGAAAAAGGTGCTAAACGTAAAACCACAGATACTGGCGGCTATCATTATTCTTTTGATGAAATGGATTTATTAGGTGATCACTGCTCTATGACAGAACGCCGTGCCGATGATGCCACTCGTGAAGTAGCAGATTGGCTGAAATGTGAATATATGCAAGATCACGTAGGTGCTGAATTTAGCGGAGTGATCTCATCTGTAACGGGCTTTGGCTTATTCGTACGTTTAGATGATTTATTCATTGACGGCTTAGTCCATATTTCCACTTTAGATAACGACTACTATCAATTTGATGCGGCAAAACAACGTTTAATCGGTGAAAATAGTGGTATGATCTACCATCTTGGCGATAAAGTAAAAATTCGTGTAGTTGCCGTTCATTTAGAACAAAAAATGGTAGATTTCAGTTTAGTCGAAAGTGCCAGAAAACCACGTCGTGTGGGCAAAACGGCGAAACAAAAAGCAAAAAAAGTCTTTAAGGAACTGCCACCTAAAGCGTCAAAAAAACGTAAAAGTGCGGTCAAAAATAAAGACGTTTCTAAGAAACCGACGAGAAAACGGAAGAAATAATAAATAAGAGAACCCTATGTCAGAAAATATCTATGGTATCCATGCTGTAAACAGCATTTTAGCAAATAGCCCTGAGCGTTTAATTGAAGTATTTGTGCTGAAAGGCCGTGAAGATAAACGCCTACAATCCTTACTCAATGAGCTCTATGCTTTAGGCATTGCGGTGCAATTTGTAAACCGTCAAACATTAGATAAAAAATCCAATGGAGAGGTGCATCAAGGTGTGATTGCGCGTGTGCAAGAAGCGAAAGAGCTGAATGAACATGATCTGGATGAACTTCTTACTCATAAACAAAATCCACTTTTATTGGTGCTTGATGGTGTGACTGATCCTCATAACCTGGGTGCCTGTTTACGTACTGCGGATGCTGCGGGTGTGAGTGCTGTTATCGTGCCAAAAGATAAATCCGCTCAACTCACTTCTATCGCACGTAAAGTGGCTTGTGGTGCTGCAGAGACTGTGCCATTAATTCGTGTAACTAACTTAGCGCGTACTTTACGAGATCTACAACAAAATCATAATATTTGGGTGGTAGGTACAGCTGGCGAAGCAACAGAAACCATTTATCAAACTAAACTGACTGGTTCTCTTGCTTTAGTGATGGGAGCCGAAGGTGAAGGCATGCGTCGCCTTACTCGTGAACATTGTGATCAACTCATTAGTATTCCAATGGCGGGATCAGTTTCATCCCTGAATGTTTCCGTTGCAACAGGTGTGTGTTTATTTGAAATTGTAAGACAACGTCTTGCTGCCTAAAAACGCGTGAAAAAACGACCGCACTTGACATAAAAAATGCCGACAAATCATTGTCGGCATTTTTGTTATTTTGAAATAGTTTTCCCAAATAGTATGGAGAACACTAAAGTACACAATGCAGGCACCAACCAAGCTAATCCTTGTGAGTAAAGCGGGAAATGAATCATGACTTGATGCAACCCTTCAGGCAAAATATCTAAGTTT
>CAUETL010000152.1:0-4034 GCA_959020685.1 Parahaemophilus parainfluenzae
AAATGATGAGCGTGCACTTGCTCGTTATGTTCAACAAAGCCATTTAGATTGGTTAAATTGGGCGGTAAGTTGTTTATCCAAAAAAGGAAAAATCAGTTTTGTCTTGCCTTATGAGGCGGGGAAAACATTGATAAATTCAACCGCACTTTATTGCATTAAACAGACTGATGTCATTACAAAAATAGGAAAAGATCCACAACGGATGTTACTCACGTTTAGCCGAGAGCATTTGCCACAAATAAAAGATAGCTTGTTGATTTATAACGAAAAAAATCAGTACACAGAGGAATTTATTGCATTGACGAAGGCATTTTATTTAAAAATGTAAGGGCATATGACTATGCCCTTTTCTATTGATGTGATTAATGGCTTTCCGCTTTGACGAGTTTCGTCCAGTTGTAATAACCATATAATGAGTTGAGTAAGTAAGCACTATACATTAAGTACATTGCCGGCTGTTCAGCCCAAAGTAAAATAGAAAGCACATTTAAGACAATCCACAATAACCATTGCTCACGATAACGCAAAATCATCAATAATTGCGCCGCTACGGTGATAATTGTGGTTAAACCATCTAATCCTGTAGAACTCCCGCCCGCTGCTTTTAAAGCCTGCACAAAGCAGAATGTCCCAATCCCCACACTCACGAGTAAAATTGCCCAACCTTTTGTCGTCAGAGCCTTGGCAATTACGCTTTCCCCGCCATTATCGTTTTGCATGTGCTGTTTCCACATAAAATAACCGATAAATTGTGATGGAATATACACATAGAGCACCGTATTCATTTCACCCAGGAAATTGTTTCCCCAGGCGACATAAAAATAGGTGTAAGCAAAAATAAGCCCAAAGAAATAATTACTTATTTTTCCTTTACTCACCAATACCACACAGAGAATACCTGCAATACCCGAAATCATGCCTAATGGACTATCCGGTGCAAGAACATAAGCAATAATTTGCGCGGCAAGAAAAATAACTATCCATGCCACTTCAAAAGGCTTCCAACCGGATAAAAATTCTTCTTTAAGTCGTTCTGTCCAATTCATGGAGCACTCCTGTTTTATAAAAAGTACGCCATTTTTACACCGCACTTTTTTAAAGTAAAGCATAGCGAGTATTTAATTTGATTATTGTGAGATAAATCACACTTTATTTTTCATACTTTTAGATGGCCATGCCTTGCTTTCCCTTATAATCAGACTACAATATCGCCCCATTTTAAGAGATTCATTAAGAGGAAGATGATGTCATTTGCAATCGGTCAACGTTGGATTAGCGAAACAGAAAATAGCCTCGGATTAGGCATGATTACAGACTTAGATTTCCGTTCAGTTACCCTTCACTTTCCCGCCACAGATGAAACCCGAATTTATGCGGTGGCACAAGCTCCCTTAACCCGAATTGTATTGAATAAAGGGGAACAACTTCACCACCAGGCAGGTTGGCAAGGTGAAGTTCTTGATGTTCAAGAAATGAATGGTCTCTTATTTTATTTAGTCAAAAATGCGCAAGGCGAAGACGTTATCGTCAATGAAAAAGAACTTTCTCCGATAATTTCTTTTAGCCAAGCGAAAGATCGCCTCTTTTCATCGCAAATTGACCGCAGTGAACATTTTGCGTTGCGTTATCAAACTCTTCTACATCAACAAGCTCAATTCCAATCTCCTTTGCGTGGATTACGAGGCAATCGTGCGGGTTTAATTCCTCATCAGCTTCATATTGCACAAGAGGTGGGAAATCGTGTTAATCCTCGCGTGCTCTTAGCGGACGAAGTGGGGTTAGGTAAAACCATTGAAGCAGGCATGATTTTGCAAAACCAGCTTTTTGCTGAAAAAGTACAACGTGTGTTAATTATTGTACCAGAAACCTTGCAACATCAATGGCTTGTCGAAATGCTTCGCCGTTTTAATTTACATTTTTCATTATTTGATGAAGAACGTTGTGAAGATTTTGCCGAACAAACCATCAATCCATTTAGCACGGAAAGTTTAATTATTTGTGCATTAGATTGGTTGAAAGCATATCCGCATCGTGTACAACAAGCCATTGAAGCTGAATTTGACTGTTTAATTGTCGATGAAGCGCATCATTTAGCTTGGTCTGAAAATGCGCCAAGTGCCGCTTACTTATTAGTAGAACAATTAGCTAATGCTATTCCATCTGTTTTATTACTCACCGCAACGCCTGAGCAACTAGGTTTGGAAAGCCATTTTGCACGCTTACGCTTACTTGATCCTGAGCGTTTTTACGATTATCAAGCATTCTTGAAGGAGCAAGAAAACTATCAGCCTGTTGCGGATGCCGTGCAATCTTTACTCTCAGAGAAGCCACTAAGTGCGGTCGAAAAAAATCATATTTCTGATTTACTCAATGAACAGGATGTCGAACCATTATTTAAAGCCTTAGCCTGTCATAATGACGACGAAAAGCAAGCGGCACGACAAGAACTCATTCAAAATCTCATCGATAGACACGGTACAAGCCGTATTTTATTTCGCAATACACGCCAAGGTGTAAAAGGTTTCCCACACAGGATTTATCACCAAGTAACAATTGATGCGGCTGAAGTAGACGAAAAAATTCATTGGTTAATTGATTTCCTAAAATCACACCAAAATGAAAGAATCTTAGTCATTTGTAAAACAGCACAAACGGCAATTCAACTTGAGCAAGTTTTACGAGAAAAAGAAGCTATTCGCAGTGCCGTTTTCCATGAAAGAATGTCAATCATTGAACGAGATCGTGCGTCGGCTTATTTTGCAGACACTGATAATGGCGCACAAGTTTTACTGAGTTCAAGCATTGGTTCTGAAGGGAGAAACTTCCAATTTGCTTGTCATCTCGTACTCTTTGATTTACCAGAAAATCCTGACTTACTTGAGCAATGTATCGGCCGCTTAGATCGTATTGGGCAAACGCGAGATGTTCAAATTTATGTACCCTGCCTCGCAGGCTCTACACAGCAAGATTTAGCACATTGGTATCATGAGGGTTTAAATGCTTTTGAACAAACTTGCCCAATTGGTATGACATTATTTGAACAATATGAAGCTTTATTAAAAGTGCAGTCAGAAAATAAAGCAGATTTTGAGCAACTCATCCTCCAAACGCAAAAACAAGCAAAAGCATTGCGTTTCGCCTTAGAGAAAGGCCGTGATCGTTTGTTAGAATTAAATTCTAATGGTGGTGAAAAGGCACAACGACTTGCGGCAGAAATCGCTCAAACTGATAATTCACCACAATTAGTCGATTTTGCACTGAATTTATTTGATATTATTGGCGTAGAGCAAGATGATTTAGGTGAAAACAGCATTGTTATCACACCAACGGGCACCATGCTTGTTCCTGATTTTCCAGGACTAAAAGAAGAAGGTGTTACAGTAACCTTTGACCGACAACTCGCTCTTGCGCGTGAAGAATTAGAATTTCTTACCTGGGATCATCCAATGATACGCCAAGGGATTGATTTAATCGTTTCTGGTGACATTGGCAAAGCAGCAATGGCATTATTAGTCAATAAACAGCTGCCTGCTGGCACGCTGTTGGTTGAATTGATTTATATGATTGAAAGCCAATCACCAAAAGGTTTGCAACTGAATCGTTTTCTTCCTCCTACACCTGTCCGCTTATTGTTGGATAGCAAAGGAAACGATCTAGCCGGACAAGTTAATTTTGGTACATTGCAAAATAAACTTAAGCCGCTAGGTAAAGAGATTGCGAATAAAATGGTCAAAATGGCTCGTCCAAATATTGAGCAATTAATTAACCTAGGCGATCACAAAATGACTGAAATCGCACAAGCTCAAATTCGAGAAGCCAGTAAATTAGCAGATCAAACATTGAGTACTGAAATCAATCGACTTATAGCCTTGAAAGCAGTAAATAAAAATATTCACCAGGCGGAAATTGATGTATTAGAAAAACAACGCGAGCTTTCTCTGGAAGAGTTAAGTAAAGCAAGCTGGCGATTAGATAGCCTTCGGGTAATAGTGACAAACAAGGAATAATATGGCACTTATTGAATACCATCCCCC
>CAUETL010000153.1:0-3957 GCA_959020685.1 Parahaemophilus parainfluenzae
ATTTGAATGGCGGTGAGAGGGGGATTCGAACCCCCGATGCACTTTCGCACATACACGCTTTCCAGGCGTGCTCCTTCAACCACTCGGACATCTCACCGTTTTGAAGTGCGTGAAATATAAAGATTTATCCAAGATTAGTCAAGTTTTTTGAGCTAGAACATGAAAAATCCTTTTCCTTTTAGCTAAAATATAAACTTATCTCTTTTCTATCGTCGTATTTTTATGCAAATCAAATTACTCTTTTCTAAAAATGTGTTTTTGGCCGTAAAACCATTTAGCGCATTGAAAGAATCTTTCCGTGAAGGTTACGGAAAACAAAAATTGATTAAAGATATTATCGCGGGTCTGACTGTGGGCGTCATTGCGATTCCCCTCTCCATGGCCTTAGCGATCGCCAGCGGTGTTCCTCCACAACATGGTCTTTATACTGCTATCGTGGCTGGTATTGTGATTGCATTAACCGGTGGATCACGTTTTAATATTTCTGGGCCAACTGCGGCATTTGTTGTGATTTTATATCCCGTTACCCAACAATTTGGGCTCAGCGGGTTACTTATGGCGACACTGCTCTCGGGGATTATTTTGGTCATCATGGCGTTGTCTCGATTAGGGCGATTAATTGAGTACATTCCTCTCCCCGTTACACTTGGCTTTACCTGCGGAATTGGGATCACCATCGGCACCTTGCAAATCAAAGATTTCTTAGGTTTAGAGATTTCTCAGATGCCACCTCACTATATTGAAAAAGTGCAAGCTATTTTGACCGCACTTCCGACGATTAACTGGGCAGATACCGCTGTTGGTGTGGTCACATTATTTGTACTCACCCAATGGCATAAACTTCGTTTACCCGTGCCAGGTCATTTACCTGCGGTCATTATTGGGACACTCATGGCATTAGCCTTAGGACAATTTGGCTTCTCCGTTGAAACGATTGGTACGGCATTCCAATATACCTTATCTGACGGTACAACAGGACATGGTATCCCTAATGTCTTGCCTGAATTTGCCTTACCTTGGAATATTCCTAATGCACAAGGTGAAGTCCTCAATTGGAATTTTGATCGCATACAAGATATCTTGCCTGCCGCCTTTTCAATGGCTGTATTAGGCGCGATTGAATCGCTACTTTGTGCTGTCATCTTAGATAATATGACGGATACCAAACATCATTCCAATAATGAATTACTCGCCCAAGGTTTAGGTAATATTATTTCACCATTCTTAGGCGGCATTACGGCAACTGCAGCAATTGCACGTTCTGCAGCCAACGTTAAATCTGGGGCTGTATCACCAATAGCCAGTGTAATTCATGCACTCTTAGTTTTATTCTCGCTATTATTCTTTGCAAATGCCCTGTCTTATTTGCCACTCTCTTCTATGGCTGCATTGCTATTAATGGTAGCTTGGCATATGGCAAATGTACCTGAAATTATTCGTTTGGCGCGTCGCTCCACAAAAAACGAAATTGCTGTGTTGTTCACCTGCTTAATTCTCACCGTGTTATTTGATATGGTAATTGCCATCTCTGTCGGCGTATTATTAGCGAGTCTCTTATTTATCCGCACCATTGCAGAAATGACAAAAGCGATTGAACAACCTGCACCAGAAGATTTAAATGATGTATTAGCTTATCGTATCAGCGGTCCACTCTTCTTTGCTGCAGCGGATAAACTCTTTGCGGATTTGCATGATAAAACCGTCCATACGGATCACGAGATCAAACATATCGTGTTGCAATGCGATGCCGTGACTGTGCTGGATACCGGCGGTATTCATGCACTCACTCATTTTGTACAGCATATGTTGCCACATCAACAAATCTACTTGTGCAATATGCAATTCCAACCACTCAGAATGTTAGTAAAATCTAACTCTGTGCCTGAATTGCAAAAAATTAACTATGGTACAGATTTACAAGATGTGTTTAATAAAATTCGTGAGTTTGAACAAGCAAATCCATAAAACACTAAAAAGCGTGCTAAAATAAGCACGCTTTTTTTATCAATAAAAATAAAGGAATTCAGAATGCGTCCAAATAATCGTGAAAATCATCAGCCTCGTCCAATTAAAATCACCCGCAATTACACGAAACATGCTGAAGGCTCAGTATTAGTGGAATTTGGTGATACTAAAGTTTTATGTACGGCGAGTGTTGATGAAAGCGTACCGCGTTTCTTAAAAGGACAGAATCAAGGTTGGGTGACAGCAGAATATGGCATGTTACCTCGCTCTACACACAGCCGTATGCAACGTGAAGCGGCAAAAGGCAAACAAGGTGGACGCACCATGGAAATTCAACGCTTAATCGCTCGCTCATTACGTGCTATGGTTGACTTAGAGGCCCTTGGCGAACGTTCTATTACCTTAGACTGTGATGTGATTCAAGCGGATGGCGGTACAAGAACAGCCTCCATCACCGGTGCCGCAGTGGCATTATGTGATGCCATCAACAGTTTAATCGCTAACGGCACATTAAAAACCAATCCAATCAAAGGTCTGGTTGCGGCGATTTCGGTTGGAATTGTTGAAGGTGAAGCCGTGTGTGATTTGGAATATGTAGAAGATTCAGCCGCTGAAACAGATATGAATGTTGTGATGATGGAAGATGGTCGCATGATCGAAGTGCAAGGTACTGCAGAAGGTGAACCGTTCAGCCACGAAGAATTACTTACCTTATTAGGCTTAGCCAAACAAGGCTGCGAACAAATCTTCGCTGCACAACGTGAAGCATTAGGTTTATAGGAACAAAAAATGGAAAGCTACAAAATCGAATTTATTAAATTCGCCTTGAGCCGAAACGTGCTTAAATTTGGTGAGTTTGCACTAAAATCAGGTCGAAAAAGCCCTTACTTTTTTAATGCAGGATTATTCAGCACTGGCGCAGATCTTGCTCGCTTAGGTGAATTCTATGCGAAGGCAATTCAGTCAAGTACGGTCGATTTTGATGTTATTTTTGGACCTGCCTACAAAGGCATTCCAATTGCGACGAGCGTTTCCATTGCACTATTCAATCAATTTAACCGTGATACGCCTGTTTGCTTTAACCGCAAAGAAGCCAAAGATCACGGTGAAGGCGGTAATTTGATCGGCAGCCCATTAACCGGCAATGTGTTATTAGTTGATGATGTCATCACTGCTGGCACGGCTATTCGTGAATCCATGGCACTTCTTGAAGCCAATCACGCGAAATTAGCCGCTGTCTTTATTGCATTAAATCGTCAGGAAAAAGGCAAAGGGGAACTTTCTGCCATCCAAGAAGTAGAATGCGACTATCAGTGCCAAGTGCTTTCCATTATTGATTTGGATGATTTAATGCAATTCATTGAAAAAGAACCCGATTATCAGCAATATTTACCTGCGATGCGGGCTTATCGTGAAAGTTATGGTGTGTAATTCATCACTTGAAAAATAAGAATAAAGCCATATTAATGTAAGGGCAGGCATTTGCGTCTGCCCATTATTGTCAAAAGACCTTTTGACCGCACTTTAGGGGAAGAGAATGTATTTTTTTGGAAAGATTATCGGCGTTTTTCTCGGTTTTAAATGGGGGGGCTTTTTCGGCGCCATCGCTGGACTGATTTTAGGCTCTATCGCAGATAAAAAACTTTATGAGCTTGGTTCAGTTAACTCTAGCTTTTTTAAGAAAAAAACGACTCGACAAGCACTCTTTATGCAAACTACTTTTGCGGTACTTGGACATTTAAGTAAATCCAAAGGTCGTGTGACAGAAGAAGATATTCAACTGGCGAATCAGTTGATGAACCAGATGCAATTAGATGAGAGCCATCGCAAACTTGCTCAAGAAGCCTTCCGTCGTGGTAAAGAAGCGGATTTTCCATTGCGTCAGGTGATTCGTGAGTTCCGCATTGGATGTGGACAACGTGCTGACTTACTGAGAATGTTCTTACATGTGCAAGTGCAGGCTGCCTTTGCTGATTCTCAATTACATGAGTC
>CAUETL010000154.1:0-3955 GCA_959020685.1 Parahaemophilus parainfluenzae
CCATTAGCGGATCAAGCGGATATTAATCAATTAAAAACAAAATTACAAAAAACGATCAATGGGCAACCCGTAATCGTTTATACTTATAAAAACCAATAAGCTATTAAAGGAAATGCTATGTTAAAACAATCTGCAAAATTGAAAAAAATTGTACTCTTCTCGGGATTAATGGCAGCCTCAACATTTGCTGCGGCTGAAGATATTCAATACGGTATCGCAGTACCGGAAGTGAATGCGCAAACTTATGTTTTAATGGATTACAATTCTGGTGCGGTACTTGCATCACTTAACCCAGACCAACGCCAATACCCTGCTTCATTAACAAAAATGATGACTAGCTATGTGGTTGGTGCAGCATTAAAACAAGGTAAAATCCATAATGAAGATATGGTGACAATTAGCGAAAGCGCTTGGGGTAGAAATTTCCCTGATTCATCAAAAATGTTCTTAAATTTAAATCAACAAGTGTCTGTGGGTGATTTAAACAAAGGGATTATCATTGTTTCTGGTAATGATGCCTGTGTTGCTGTAGCTGAACATATTTCGGGTACCGTGGCTAACTTCGTTGATACCATGAATAAATACGTTCAACAATTTGGCTTAAAAAATACTAACTTCACCACACCACATGGTTTAGACGATCCAAACCAATATTCAACTGCACGTGATATGGCGATTATTGGTGCACATATTATTCGTGATTTACCGGAAGAATATAAAATCTACGCAGAAAAAGACTTTACTTTCAACAAAATCAAACAACCTAACCGTAATGGCTTATTATGGGATAAAACCATTAACGTGGATGGTATGAAAACCGGTCACACAAGCCAAGCAGGTTATAACCTTGTCGCATCAGCAACAAGTCCAAACAATATGCGTTTAATTTCTGTTGTAATGGGTGTACCGACCTATAAAGGCCGTGAAGTAGAAAGTAAAAAACTCTTACAATGGGGTTTTGCTAACTTTGAAACCTTAAAAACTCAAAAAGCAGGTGAAGAAATTTCAAAACAATCTGTTTACTACGGTGATAAAGGTGACGTTAAACTTGGTGTCTTAGAAGATGGCTTTATCACTGTGCCAAAAGGTAAACAAACTGACTTAAAAGCACGTTATGAATTAGATAACAAATACTTACAAGCACCTTTAGCAAAAGGTCAAGTGGTGGGTAAAATCGTTTATCAATTAAACGGCAAAGATGTCGCTACCGTAAATCTTCAAGCATTAGAAGATGTACAAGAAGGCGGCTTCTTAGGTAAAGGTTGGGACTGGTTAGTGTTAACAGTTAAAGGATTATTTGACTAAACACCTTGAAAATTAACCGCACTTCCCCATTTATATCACATCAATAAATTCGTAAGGTGTGTGAATTTAGCTGATTCACGCACCTTATTCTTAAATTAAGGAAACAACATGACAACCGAAAACGATTATGAAAAACTAAAAGAAGTAATGGAATTCCCCGCTGCAATGACATTTAAAGTCGCAGGTGTTAACCGTGAAGGTTTAGCGCAAGACATCGTAGCAGTGATACAAAAATATTTACCGGGTGATTATATTCCAAAGGAAAAACGCAGTAGTAAAGGCACGTATAATTCAGTTTCGATTGATATCGTCGCGCAAAACTTTGAGCAAGTAGAAACCCTTTACAAAGAACTTGCAAAAGTTGAAGGCGTCAAAATGGTTCTCTAAGATGAACAATACTGATTTAATTGTCCGTCAATTAGGATTACAAGATTATCAGGAAATCTGGCATAAAATGCAGGAATTCACGGATAATCGAAATGCAGAAACCACCGATGAAATTTGGCTAGTTGAGCATCATCCTGTTTTCACACAAGGCCAAGCAGGCAAACCGGAACACTTATTACAACGCAGTAATATTCCTGTTGTTCAATCTGATCGTGGTGGTCAAATTACCTATCATGGTCCTGGTCAGCAGGTCATGTATGTGCTCATTGATATTAAACGTCATGAACATTTAAATGTTCGCCAATTAGTGACCGCACTTGAACAATCCGTTGTAAAAACCCTAGCAGACTATGGTATTGAAGGTTATCCCAAACCAGATGCACCTGGCGTGTATATTGATGGCAAAAAAATCTGTTCATTAGGTTTACGCATTCGAAAAGGCTGCTCTTTCCATGGCCTCGCGTTTAATATCAATATGGATCTTAATCCTTTCCATTACATTAATCCTTGTGGCTATGCAGGGCTTGAAATGTGTCAGCTTACTGATTTTATCGGTAAAGAAGAGGCAACACTTGACAAGGTTTCCCCAAAATTAATTAAACACTTTGCCGAACTTTTGGGCTATAATGTTACAAATTTATAACATTCACTTTTATAACACATTTAAAAATGCCTGAATCAGGCATTTTTCTTTAGGAAAGAACAATGTCAACGCCTTTTAAAATGGAACGCGGTGTGAAATACCGTGATGCCGCCAAAACATCGATTATCCCTGTTAAAAACATCGATCCTAATCAAGAATTATTGAAAAAGCCGGAATGGATGAAAATCAAATTGCCATCTAGCTCATTAAAGATTGAGACTATCAAAAACGGGATGCGTCGTCATGGGCTACATTCTGTCTGCGAAGAAGCGTCTTGTCCAAATCTACACGAGTGCTTTAACCATGGTACGGCAACTTTTATGATTTTAGGGGCGATTTGTACTCGTCGTTGCCCATTCTGTGACGTTGCACATGGTAAACCCTTACCGCCCGATCCGGATGAACCACGTAAATTAGCTGAAACTATCCAAGATATGAAGTTGAAATATGTGGTAATTACCTCTGTAGACCGTGATGATTTACCCGATCGTGGTGCAGGTCATTTTGCTGAATGTGTAAAAGAAGTGCGTGCATTAAATCCTGGCATCAAAATTGAGATTTTGGTTCCTGATTTCCGAGGACGTATTACTCAAGCCTTAGAAAAATTAAAAGACAATCCACCGGATGTATTCAATCACAACTTGGAAAATGTGCCTCGTTTATATAAAGAAATTCGTCCAGGTGCTGATTATCAATGGTCTTTAAAATTACTCCATGATTTCAAAGAAATGTTCCCAAACATCCCAACTAAATCAGGTTTAATGGTTGGATTAGGTGAAACCAATGAAGAAATTCTTGAAGTGATGAAAGACTTACGTGCAAATGGCGTAACCATGCTTACACTGGGTCAATATCTCCAACCAAGTCGCCACCACTTACCGGTTGCACGCTATGTGCCACCAGCCGAATTTGATGAGTTCCGTGATAAAGCCAACGCAATGGGCTTTGAACACGCAGCTTGTGGTCCATTTGTTCGCTCTTCCTACCATGCTGATTTACAAGCAAGTGGTGGATTAGTGAAGTAATCAAAAACAGCTAAAAAATGACCGCACTTTGAATCTCAACTGCGGTCATTTTTTATGTTATCCTTTCAACTACTAGTCAGTTGCTGCTGGCTTCTCTTCTTCGCTCTCATCAGTCTCCATCATGCTTTCTTGACGAAGATCTTCAAGCGTACGACCATTAATTAAGTAGCCATTTTCTGTTTTTTCCACTCTAGAAACGTAATTATCACCTTCTTCCACAAATTCTCGGTGAAGTTTTCCATCATATTTCACAAAGCTACTTAAATATTGCCAAAAATATGAATTTTCCTTAATGGCTAAGGCTTTTTCATTTTGATCATCAAACAACATTTTACTTAATGTCAGATTAAATGTACCTTCAATATTATCTGGAATCATCTCTGATGAATCATCTTCGGGAACTTGAGGCACAATACCACTCACCTCCAATTTAACTGGATAAGCATTGGTTTCTGGATAAGTATTTAGATTTAAATTCAATGTTGCATTATCAACGATTAAATCAAGCTCTTTCCAGGAGTTTTTGATATATTTATCAAATGTGGCTGACGTTAAATGTGTACTACATAAAGCTCCATAAACAGGCTCTGAGCAA
>CAUETL010000155.1:0-3930 GCA_959020685.1 Parahaemophilus parainfluenzae
AAACTGTTTCATCTGCAAGTAATACGTGTTTTAAATCACGGTCAGCGGTAGAGTGAACCGCCACAGTTTTAATGCCTAATTCTTTACAGGCACGCAAAATACGCAGTGCAATTTCACCACGGTTAGCAATCACAACTTTTTCTAACATAATAATTTCCACTTGAGTGAAAAAATGGCGAGAAAGCTCGCCATTTCAGATTGATAGGGATTATTCGATAACGATCAATGGTTGATCAAATTCAACCGCTTCGCCATCATTTACTAAGATTGCTTTAACCACACCAGCTTTATCAGCTTCGATACGGTTCATCATTTTCATTGCTTCAACGATACAAAGCGCATCGCCTACTTTGACAGTTTGTCCCACTTCCACGAAAGCTTTCGCTTCTGGACTTGGGCTACGATAGAATGTACCCACCATTGGTGAACGTACTTGGTGACCAGACACTTCAGCGGCTGGTGCTTCTGTAGGTGCAGCCGCTGCTGCCGGAGCCGCAACCGGTGCGACAGGGGCTGCTGCATATTGAATTGCAGCAGGTGCAACAGCTGGTGCCGCACGACTAATACGTACTGTACCTTCTTCTTCTTGCACTTCTAATTCAGTGATGCCCGATTCTTCTACTAATTCAATCAGTTTTTTGATTTTACGAATGTCCATACGTTCTTCCTAAAAATAATAATGAATTGTTAACCGCACTTTCAGAATGGATTCCCAAAGTGCGGTCATTTTGAAACCTGTTTTTGTGTCGGCAAGATTACCGCAAAATCACGAACTTTGCGATAAATTTCTGCGAAAATCTGTAAATTTTGTGAAATTTTATGCTTTTTTATTTAAAAAATCTAACGCAAATTGAAGCGCAAACTCATAGCCTTTTGCACCTAAGCCACAAATCACGCCTTCAGCCACATCACTAAAGTAAGAATGATGACGGAATGGCTCGCGTTTATGTACATTAGACAAATGAATTTCAACAAACGGAATTGACACCGCTAGCAACGCATCACGCAATGCAACACTGGTATGCGTATAAGCTGCTGGGTTAATTAAAATAAAATCCACTTTCTGAAAACTTTGATGAATCTTATCAATTAACTTTTCTTCGCTATTTGCTTGGAAACACGCCAAATTCACATCATGCTGCGCAGCAAGTTTGGTCACATTTTCTTCAATGGCAGATAATGAAAGTGAACCATAATGTTTTGGTTCTCTTGCGCCCAACATATTCAAGTTCGGGCCATTTAACAGCAAAATATTGAATTTTTTTGACATTTTCACATCCTTTAACTTGTGCGAATTATAGCGATTTTTTATGTAATGGTGGTCGTATCTCTATGCAATTTTGGTAATAAATTCTGAATTCAAATCAATTAACGGCAAATCTGAACCTGGCCACGCACGTAATACCTGATGTTGCATTAAATTCAACGTATCCAATCCAGGCGTCACATTGGGGGTATATTGTGCCGCAATACGAGCGAGTTGTGTCAATCCAAGACTACTTTCAATACTCGAACTGATCACTGCTTTTATGCCTAAACTATGCGCTTGAGCAATCAACTTTTGACAATCTTGTAGCGAACCAACCAGTGTTGGTTTAATCACGATGGCACTTAAGTGCGGTTCTTTTTCTAAAAGGAAGTCAGGCTCACGCACACTTTCATCCCAAGCAATATTAATGCCTGTTTGAGCTGCAAACTGGCGGCTTTCTTCACGGGTTTTACAAGGTTCTTCCAAAAATTGAATGCGTGAACGATGTTGCGGTTTTACTTTCTCCGCAAATTTTAAGGCTTTTTCTAATGTCCATTGACGATTCGCATCTAGACGTAATTGCAAATCAGGAATGGCTTCAAGAAACATATCCGTAATCAAACCATCACGATTCGCTTCATACATACCCACTTTGATTTTAGCGACTTTATCACCTGGCATCTGATTAAGTTCTGTATATAACTCATCAGGATCGCCATAGCACAACGGTGCAGTATGATAGTTACCTTCCTCATTTAAATAACGTTTCATCTCATCCATCGCCGTGCTAATACCGAAAGCCACAGAAGGATAACAACCATCAAGGGGGACTCTTGGCGCTTCGCAACTTGCACGACACCAATTCGTCAGCCATTCAATAGCTTGCTCTTGCGCTTGTTCGATAGTTTCTTCGCTAAACCCAGGTAAAGGTGCAATTTCCCCCCAGCCATCACGGCTGCAAGCAACACGTACAATCAAGCCTTCACGGCGTTTTAAAAAATGTCCACGTAAAATCAGCTGACTATCGACGGGAATAGAATAACGATAAAGATTAAATGATTTGGTTTCCATCTTATTCTCCTTGATGACAAAAGTGCGGTTAAAAACACACAGATTTCTAACCGCACTTTTATGTTCAAATTAAGGATTACGTCTGAATTTGCTGAAGTCTGGCGCGCGTTTTTCGTTGAACGCGTTACGACCTTCTTGACCTTCTTCAGTCATATAGAACAACATGGTTGCGTTACCCGCGAGCTCTTGTAAACCTGATTGACCATCACAGTCTGCATTTAATGCGGCTTTTAAGCAACGTAATGCAATTGGGCTGTTACGTAACATTTCACGGCACCAACGCACAGTTTCTTTTTCTAAATCTGCATAAGGTACAACAGTATTCACTAAGCCCATATCTAATGCTTCTTGTGCATTATATTGACGGCATAAGAACCAAATTTCGCGGGCTTTTTTCTGCCCCACTAAACGTGCCATATAGCTTGCGCCCCAGCCACCATCAAATGAACCGACTTTAGGACCAGTTTGACCGAAAATCGCATTGTCTGCCGCAATAGTTAAATCACATAACATATGAAGTACGTGACCACCACCAATCGCATAACCTGCGACCATTGCCACCACTGGTTTTGGACAAGTACGAATATCACGTTGGAAATCCAATACATTTAAGTGATGCACACCGCTTTCATCTTTGTAACCGCCGTAGTCACCACGAATTTTTTGGTCACCACCAGAACAGAATGCTTTTTCGCCTTCACCGGTTAACACAATCACGCCAATTTTTTCATCGAAACGCGCGTTAGAAAAAGCATGGATCATTTCTTTGACTGTTTGCGGACGAAATGCATTACGCACTTCCGGACGGTTAATCGTGATTTTTGCAATACCATCAGTCGATTTGTGGAAACGGATATCAGTATAACCTTCGCTATGATCAACCCACTCAACTGGTGCATATAAAACATCATCTTTTGGATTTTGCATTGTTCTTTCCTTTATAAGTGTAAAAAGTGCGGTCATTATAGCGGAAGTTTTTTAGTTCGGGAAAGAAAATCACTTCTCAATTAGAGAATCACTTTACAATCAGATTGTTGTTGTTAAAATTTTGCCATTCTAGATGTTATAAGGAAATTTAAGTGAAAAAAATTATTTTTTTAAGCAGCATCATGTTATTGAATGCTTGTAGTTTATTTGGTTCATCACAATCAACTATTCCTGCTGAATTCGCACAAGCTGATTATCTCCTTTCAGATGAGAATGCGAAAGCATGGGCTACAGCAAGTAAACAAGCTGAGCAATGTATCTATCCAAATTTAACTCGTATTCAGCAACAACATTTTGCCAAAGAAGATAGCTATATTCATTCCCAATATGTCTTTTTCTATCCGTTAGAAAAAATCATCGGTGAAGATTATGTAAAAATGATTCAAAAAGATGAAAAATCGATGAATTATGCAACCTATCAATTTAAGAAATTCCGCGCAGAAATTGGTGATGTCGATGCATTAGAACCAAAAGCTTGCCAAATCTTACGTACTCAGGCAAAAGAAGACTTAGATGTGGTGAAAGGCCAGTATGTAAATGGCATGGTAGATGAAACGAAAAATGATGACGGCACATTGAAGAAAACGGGGGATGGTATTGCTACTAATCAGAACAAATTCTTC
>CAUETL010000156.1:0-3921 GCA_959020685.1 Parahaemophilus parainfluenzae
TTAAAGCCCTGGTTTGCCGCTTCACTAATACGTTCTTGACCACTGGTCACCGGGCGAATTTCACCCGCTAACCCTACTTCACCAAAGACAACTAAATCTTGTGGTAATGGGCGATTACGGAAACTCGAAATTAACGCAAGCAATAACGCAAGATCTGCTCCAGTTTCCCCGACTTTTACCCCACCAACAACATTCACAAAAACATCTTGATCCGACATTTGCAGTCCACCATGACGATGCAATACCGCAAGCAATAAGGCTAAACGATTTTGCTCTAACCCCACCGCCACACGACGTGGATTTGCAAGCATAGAATGATCCACTAACGCTTGAATTTCCACCAAAAGAGGACGAGTGCCCTCCCACAGCACCATCACGGAGCTACCTGGTGTTTGTTCATCGCCTCGACTTAAGAAAATTGCTGATGGATTTTTCACCTCGCGGAAGCCTTGCTCAGTCATACCAAATACACCCAGCTCATTCACCGCACCAAACCGGTTTTTGTGGCTACGTAACGTACGGAAACGGGAATCTGCCTCCCCTTCTAGCAATAACGAACAGTCAATAGCATGCTCCAATACTTTCGGACCGGCAAGGGTGCCATCTTTCGTGACGTGTCCAACCATAATGATGGCGACTTGTCGAGTTTTCGCATAACGAGTCAGGAAAGAGGCACATTCACGCACTTGTGCCACACTTCCTGGAGAAGATTGAATATCCGAAAGATGCATAACCTGAATCGAGTCTACTACAATAATTTGAGGTTTCAGCTGATCCGCTAGATTACAAATTTGCTCAACCGATGTTTCAGATAACATATTTAATTTATCTGTTGGTAGATTTAAGCGATTAGCTCGCATCGCCACTTGTTGAAGTGACTCTTCCCCCGTCACATAAAGTGCGGTCATATTTTTTGCTAATCCGCACATCACTTGAAGTAACAAGGTACTTTTACCCGCACCTGGATGACCACCAATTAAAATGGCACTCCCCGGCACGATCCCGCCGCCTAATACGCGATCTAATTCTTTAAATCCACTGGTGAAACGCGGTGTTTCTTGTAAACTAATTTCAGAAAGCGTTTGGATTTTTGCGCGAGTTTCTCCTGCATAACCACTAAAACGATCATTTTTTGTAGAATTTGAGGCTGAAATTAACCGCACTTCACTAATCGTATTCCACGCTTTACAGGCTGAACACTGCCCTTGCCAGCGCGAAAATTCCGCGCCACAATCATTACATACATAAGCGGTTTTAGGAGCTTTTGCCATTTTTACTATCCTTTAGAGAACCCGTTTTACGCCATCAATATCATTAAGCCAAGCATTCTTTCAAAATACGCACGACTCTTTAGTAATGCTTTTAACTTTTCAATAGTTTGAACATTATCTTTTGTCTCACTATGAAAGGTAATCAAGCCTTTAATTTCAGTTAGGAAAAACTGATTACTTGCTAATAACTCAGATGATTGACTTTCTTCCAGTTTTTCAAACAAGGCTTTGTTGTCATCATAATAATGATAAAGGTTAAAAAATGCGCCCACACGTTCAACGGTTTTCATAAAATCGAAAGCAAACACATCTGTTGGGAATGAAAGCGTTTCTTCAATTAATTGCTGTTCCATTTTCATGACTGCACTCAATTTCTGGCGAGAATCTACCGCACTTCCCTCACGTTCCTCTTTTAAGAAATCACGCCATTTATTTAACCAATCAATCAGCAGTGGCTTGCTACCTAATTGATAGCCTCGTTTTGCTTTGCTTGCTGAACTAAAATAAACATCCTGTTCAAAAGGTAAAAGTGAGACAAAATGGAAAAGATCTGAAACAAGCCCTTCTTTTAATTCAAATTCAATTTCACAGATAGGCTGTGTTTTCTCCCCAGATAGAATCTTTCCTTGATCAAAAGCCACTTCAATTTTTGATGCCCCAAACGCAATTAACCAAAAAGTGCGGTTAAAATCTGTTGAGAAAATCGGTTGTAATGTAGCGGAAGGTAAGTTTTCAAATGGATACAATGAGGTTAATTGTTCCGTTGTGGGTACGGAATTATCTGGTATAGATAAATTGTATTCTGGACGTCTATGCAATCCGCCGATTACTTTTCCGTCTGTTTTTAAGGTGAGGGTGAAATCATTATTTTCCTGACGAATACGCAATCCCATTTTTTGTTTAGCTAAGAAATGGTCGGGATAATCAAAATAGGTATTTCCCAGAAAGACTGTATTTTGTTCTAAGATTTTGAATTGATTGAGATGTGTTTTTAAGGTATCGAAAGCATCAGAGGTAACTGCAAGCTTTAATTCAACTTCATTACTCATTTTATTTTTCCTTATTAATTTTAACTGTTTAAATATACAGATAATTTTATACAAATCAAGATCTTTTTCGTGTATTTCCTTATAAAATCAGGTAATATGCAACCGAAATTTTAACCCTTGTTATGGAGTAAAACACCTATGGCAATGAATAATATTCTCGGATTATTTGCCCATTCTCCTTTAAAACCACTGCAGAAACATTCTGACAAAGTGACTGAATGTTGTGATTTATTAATTCCATTCTTCCAACATACCTTTGTAAAACAATGGGATGATGCAGAAAAAACACGTCTAGATATTTCTCAATGTGAACGTGAAGCAGATAGTTTAAAACGCGAAATCCGTTTGAAATTGCCTCGCGGTTTATTTTTACCCATTGATCGTACCGATTTACTCGAATTAGTCACCCAACAAGACAAATTGGCTAACTATGCTAAAGACATTGCTGGTCGTATGATTGGTCGCCAATTTGGAATTCCTGAAGAAATGCAGGAAGAATTTTTGCACTATGTGAAACGTAGTTTAGATTCTATTCATCAAGCTCATTTAGTCATTGAAGAAATGGATAAACTACTTGAAACCGGTTTTAAAGGCCGTGAATTAAAGTTAGTAAACCATATGATTCAAGAGCTAGACAGCATTGAAGATGATACGGATCAAATGCAAATTAAATTGCGTAAAATGCTCTACACGATTGAAAGTCGTTATAACCCTATTGATGTAATGTTCTTATATAAAATCATCGAATGGGTAGGCGTATTAGCCGATCAAGCTCAACGTGTTGGATCTCGCATTGAATTAATGCTAGCCCGTTCCTAATTTTGACGACATTAACTACAACATAGGAAATCACTATGGAAATTATTAATGCATACGGTTCGTGGTTAGTCTTAATTACCGCGGTATTCGGTTTTTTTATGGCATTTGGTATTGGTGCCAACGACGTATCAAACTCAATGGGCACCTCAGTTGGTTCTGGGACCATTACAGCCAAACAAGCAATTATTATTGCCCTCATTTTTGAATCTGCCGGCGCGTATTTAGCTGGTGGCGAAGTAACTGAAACCATCAAAAGTGGTGTGATCGACCCCACTCAATTTGTCGAGATGCCAGATGTATTGGCATTAGGGATGCTTTCTGCTCTCTTTGCCTCAGGTGCTTGGTTGTTTATCGCCACAAAAATGGGTTGGCCCGTTTCAGGTACTCACACCATCATCGGGGCTTTAATTGGTTTTGCTTGTATTACGATTGGTCCAGGTTCTGTTGACTGGTCCACAATTGGTGGAATTGTTGGTAGCTGGTTTATCACGCCAGTAATTGCAGGACTTTTAGCTTATATCATCTTTGCAAGTATCCAGAAACTCATTTTCGATACCGAAGAACCACTGAAAAACGCACAAAAATATGGTCCTTACTACATGGCGATTACCGTATTCGTACTTTGTATCGTTACCATGGCAAAAGGTTTAAAACACGTTGGTTTAAACCTTTCCAACAATGAAACGCTCGTTATTTCATTGCTTATCAGTGTTGTTGGTATGATCTTCTGCCATTTCTACTTCCGCAGTAAAGCATTTACTGCAAAAGCAAGAAAAGGATCA
>CAUETL010000157.1:0-3907 GCA_959020685.1 Parahaemophilus parainfluenzae
ATTGCCAAAAACCTTAATAAAGATCAAATTATTGCGGATTACAATGGCTCAACCTTTATGTTGCCAGCCAGTACGCAAAAAGTGTTCACAGCCGTTGCTGCTAAATTAGTATTAGGTGATGCCTTTCAATTTGAAACATCACTTTTAAGTAACGGAAAGATTCAGAATAATGTTTTAGAAGGCGATCTTGTGGTGCAATTTACTGGCGATCCTGATCTGACCAGTGGACAACTTTATAGCCTATTAGCCAATTTAAAGAACCAAGGCATTCAGAAAATCAATGGTGATCTTATTTTAGATACCTCTGTATTTGCTAGCCATGACCGTGGATTAGGTTGGATTTGGAACGATCTTACGATGTGCTTTAACTCCCCTCCTGCTGCTGCAAATATCGATAATAACTGTTTTTATGCAGAACTGGATGCAAATCAACCTGTGGGTGAAACCGTCAAAATTAACGTTCCTGCTCAATTTCCTATTCAAGTTTTCGGGCAAGTTTATATTGTGGATCAGCAAGAAGCCGGTTATTGCCAGTTAGACGTCGTTGTTCACGACAATAATCGCTATCAAGTAAAAGGCTGTATTGCACGCCAAACTAAACCATTTGGGCTCAGCTTCGCCGTGCAAGATCCTGATGCCTATGCTGCTGCCATTATTCAACGTCAATTAAAACGTCTTGGTATTGAATTTACCGGTCAGGTAAAACAACCTCAAAAACCACAGCAAGGTCAAAAACTCGCTCAGCATTTATCTAAACCGTTGCCTGAGCTATTGAAAAAAATGATGAAAAAATCGGATAACCAAATTGCCGATGCCTTATTCAGAGCAGTAGCCTACAACTACTATAAACGCCCTGCTTCATTCCAATTAGGCACATTAGCGGTGAAATCAGTATTACAAAAACAAGGCATTAAATTTGGTAACAGCATCTTGGCCGATGGTTCGGGTCTTTCTCGTCATAATTTGGTTGCACCTAAAACCATGCTTTCAGTCCTAGAATACATTGCCAAAAACGAAGATAAATTACACTTAATGGAAACCTTTCCAATTGCAGGTGTGGATGGCACAATCAGTGGTCGTGGTAGCTTAATTAATCCACCATTGGTGAAAAACGTTATCGCTAAAACTGGCTCATTGAAAGGGGTATATAATCTTGCCGGTTTTATGACCAATGCTCGTGGTGAAAAAGTGGCTTTCGTTCAATTTATCAATGGCTATTCAACCGGTGATTTAGAAAGTAAAACAAAGCGCGCTCCACTTGTGCAATTTGAAAGTACGCTTTATAACGATCTTTATAAAGACTAAAACGCATATAAAAATGACCGCTCTTTGAATACATCAAGTGCGGTCATTTTTCTTTATATCTAATCAAAAAGAAAAAGCACTAAACGCTTCATTGAATTTAGTGCTTTTTTACGATCTTAAACGCGATTAACCTTCATTATGAATTTCAAGGTTGCTTGCATCTTTTTCCCGTTTTTTCTTTGCCGAATCACTACGTTGAGAAGCAATGCTATCAAGGTATTCCGGAGTGATATCCCCAGTGATATATTCGCCAGTAAAGACAGAACAATCGAAGCCTTGAATAGTAGGGTTTTCTTGACGCACTGATTCAGTCAACGCTTCAAGATCTTGGAAAACCAATTTATCTACACCAATCAATTTCGCAATTTCATCAACATTACGGCCATAGGCAATGAGTTCTTGTTTTGTTGGCATATCAATGCCATACACATTCGGGTAACGAATTTCTGGTGCGGCTGATGCAAAGTAAATTTTCTTCGCACCCGCTGCTCTAGCCATACTCACGATTTGTTCGGATGTTGTACCACGAACAATGGAATCATCGACTAATAACACATTTTTATCTTTAAATTCTGCTTTAATCGTATTGAGCTTGCGACGGACTGAACTAATACGCTGTGCTTGACCAGGCATAATAAATGTACGGCCAACATAGCGGTTTTTCACAAAGCCTTGACGATAAGGCTTGCCTAAGATTTTCGCAATCTGTAACGCAATATCTGTTGAAGTTTCCGGTACTGGAATCACCACATCAATATTGTCTGCTTCCTCAACCCATTCTTTAGCAATTTTTTTACCTAAATGTTCACCCATGTGAACTCGTGCGGCATAGACAGACACACCGTCTATTGTTGAATCAGGACGAGCAAAGTACACGTATTCAAAAATGCACGGATTTAAGACTGCACTTTCGGCACATTGCTCGGCATAAAGTTTGCCATCAAAGGTCACATAAATCGCTTCGCCTGGCGCAACATCACGCACTAATTCAAAACCTGCGACGTCTAATGCCACACTTTCAGAGGCAAACATATATTCCACAGAACCATTTTCTTCTCGTTTACCTAACACGAGTGGACGAATACCAAAGGGATCGCGAAATGCTACCATGCCATGTCCAATAATCATTGCTAAGCATGCGTAAGCACCACGAATATCTTTGTGTGTCGCACGAATTGCATTAAAAATATCTTGCGGATCGAGGTGGTATTTATTCACTCTATCCAAATGATTAGCAAGAATATTGAGAAGAAGTTCTGAATCCGAATTGGTATTTATATGACGACGCGCTTCTTTAAATAATTTATCTTTTAATTCGGTTGAGTTGGTTAAGTTACCATTGTGAACAAGACTTAAACCATAAGGTGAGTTAACATAGAAAGGCTGAGCTTCAGATACACTTGAACTGCCGGCTGTTGGATAACGTACATGTCCGAGGCCTGCATCACCTTGTAAACGTAACATATGTTCTTGTCTGAATACATCGCTTACAAGACCATTAGCCTTACGCAAACGAAAGCGGTTTTCATCATCGATTGTGACAATCCCCGCCGCATCTTGACCTCGATGCTGTAATAACGTTAATGCTGCATAAATGGATTCATTAACCGGATTTTGGCTAACGATACCGACAATTCCACACATACTGATTGACTACCTTATTGTTTAAAAGTTGAGTTTAAAAAACTAGAACTTGCTTGTAGTTGTTGGAAGAACCATTCAATAATGAAGCCGAAATGAGGAATTAATTTTGATTCTTTCCACCAATCGGTTTGTTCAAAGTTAGTGAAGGTATCCAAGAAGAATAAGATCGCAGCAACGATTAACGCCCCACGAATTAAGCCAAATGCCGCACCGAGAACACGATCTGTTCCGGTAAGTCCTGTTTTATCCACTAATTGGCTAATCACATAATTAACAATGCCGCCTACAATTAAGGTTAAAACAAATAAAATGCCGATTGCCGTGCCATTACGCACGTAGTCAGATTCGATTTGAGTAAGATAAGTGGCGAGATAAGGATAAAATTGGCTAGCGACAATAAATGCAACGACCCAACTTGCAAGGGACATCACCTCTCGCACAAACCCACGTAATAAACTCACGATAATCGAAAATGCGATGATGCCAATGATAATGTAATCAATCATTAAATAGTCTCTCAATTAAAAAGGGCCGCCATTGCGACCGCAGTATTTTACATAAAAAACAACAAAAGGAAAACGTTTGCGTCAATTAAATTTGGAGCCATTGACTAGATTTCCTGCCAAAATGCTTTGTCTAATTTTTGCTGTGCCTTTTGTAGTACTTCTGCCAAGTGCTGATATGTCGGTTTATCTTGCACGGTTGGCAAACTTTCATGTTGTTTTCTTAAACGTTCACTAATCTCATAAAACCACTGAGAACTTTGCGGTTCTAACGGTGATTTTGCACGTTTTCCCAACCAGTATAAGCCTTGTAATGGCATCACTAATGCACAAAGTGCGGTCAAAATAGCAATCGCTAATGCAGTAAGATCCGTCTTGGCATAAAGCTGTTGCCAAACCACCGAAAATACCGCCATAAAAGGCATGAACTTTTGTGCAAATTTCGTGGCTTTAAT
>CAUETL010000158.1:0-3884 GCA_959020685.1 Parahaemophilus parainfluenzae
GGCGAATTTCGTCCACTCACGCAGGAAGAAATCGACAATTTAGTGAAATAATATGAGCCAAAATATTAAACCTACTTTTATCTTTATCGCCACGCTCGGCATCCTCTCGATGCTACCGCCTTTGGGCGTGGATATGTATATCCCGTCCTTTTTAAATATTGCTGAAGACTTAAATATCAACTCCGAGCAAGTACAGCATACGCTAACATTCTTCGCTTATGGTATGGCCGCAGGACAATTATTCTGGGGTCCCTTTGGCGATAGTTTTGGTCGTAAACCGATTATTTTATTAGGTGTCATTATTGGTGCTATCACGGCTATTATTTTAACGGGCATTCATTCTATTGGCAGTTTCACTGCGCTACGTTTTATTCAAGGTTTCTTTGGGGCTGCACCTGTTGTGCTTTCAGGAGCTTTATTACGAGATTTATTTAGCAAAGATCAACTGTCTCGAATCATGTCCACCATCACACTTGTCTTTATGATCGCACCACTTGTTGCGCCTATAATTGGCGGATATATCGTGAAATATTTCCACTGGCATATGATTTTTTATGTGATTGGCATCATGGGATTTCTTGCTGCATTGCTTGTCTTTTTTATTATTCCCGAGACCCATAAACAAGAAAATCGTATTCCCCTGCGCCTGAATATCATTGCCCGTAACTTCATGACACTTTCTAAACAAAAAGAAGTGTTAGGTTATATGGCGGCGGCTTCTTTTGGTTTTGGTGGCTTATTTGCTTTCGTCACAGCTGGTTCGATTGTTTATATCGGTATTTATGGCATTCCAGTCGATCAATTTGGCTATTTCTTTATGATCAATATCGCGATTATGACCGCTGCTTCTTATCTAAATGGGAAATTTGTATTGAAGCTAGGTGCTGAAACCATGTTACGAATTGGTATTGCAGTACAATTCATATCCGGAATTTGGTTATTTTTAACCGCACTTTTTGATTTCGGTTTTTGGCCAATGGCAATTGGTGTGGCTTTTTTTGTAGGACAAAATCCATTAATCTCATCCAATGCCACAGCCTCTATTCTCGAAAAATTCCCAACGATGGCGGGTACCGCAAATTCATTAATGGGAAGTGTACGTTTTGGTGTCGGTGCGGTGATGGGTTCCTTGGTAGCGAGCTTTAAAATGGAAACCGCTGCACCAATGCTCTATACAATGACAGCTTGCGTGGTTATTTCTGCTCTTTCTTATTACTTCCTGACTTATCGAAATGAACGATAAAGTGCGGTCAATTTTCAGATCAATTTAAAACAATAAAGGCGGGAATTTCCCGCCTTTTCATATTTCATTAAATGCTTATTTCCAAATTCGATGCTCTAATACTCGCTTTTTAATTTCAGGATAGAGGTCAATTTTAAATTCAGGCTCTTTTCCTGCTTTTAATTGATGTTGATAGTCTTTCATTAACTTCCACACAATCGGGGAAAGTAAAACGATCGCGACTAAGTTAATAATTGCTATCACGGCCATCACCGTATCCGCAAAATTCCACACGACATTGCCTGATTTTACTGAACCGAAATAAACAAAGAATAATACCGATAAGCGGAACAACCATACAAACCAAGGTTTATTTTTAATAAAGCGAATGTTACTTTCCGCATAAGCATAGTTACCAATGATAGAGGAATAAGCGAAAAGCAATAAGATGAAAGCTAAGAAGTGTACGCCAAACTCCCCTACATGATAACGCAATGCATTTTGTGTTAAGGAAATACTTTTCAGTGTTTCACTGCCATAGTTATCAGAAAGCAGAATAATTACCGCCGTACAAGTACATACGATCATGGTATCCACAAACACACCAAGCATTTGCACTAAACCTTGGCTTACTGGATGTTTTACATGTGCTGCAGCGGCCGCATTTGGTGCAGACCCCATCCCTGCTTCATTAGAGAATAATCCCCGTTTTATCCCCATCATCATGGCTTTGGAGACTAAAGCACCAAACATGCCACCTGCTGCAGATTGGAAAGTAAAAGCACTTTTGTAAATATTGGCGATTACCGTCGGAATCATATCAATATGCATGCCTAAGATAATTACAGCCATGATTAAATAAAAGAGTGCCATCATCGGTACTACGCTACTAGAAATGGTCGCAATACGTTTCACGCCACCGAAAATAATCGCAGCAGTTAAAACAACTAAAACAAGACCAACATATTCACCTTGCCAATTCCAAGCATTTTTAGTTGCTTCTACGATTGAGTTTGCTTGTACTGAATTAAATGCAAAACCAAAGGTAAAAATAAGTGAAATAGCAAACGCTGCAGCCAAGCAACGAGATTTCAAACCTTGTGTAATATAGTAAGCGGGGCCACCACGGAAAGAACCATCCTTATCTTGAATTTTAAATACTTGTGCTAAGGTAGATTCTGCAAAAGCACTCGACATGCCAATAAATGCGGTTACCCACATCCAAAATACGGCACCTTCACCACCAAGTGCTATAGCTGTAGCCACACCACTGATATTACCAACACCAACTCGACTTGCAAGCCCAGTTGCAAAAGCTTGGAATGGCGTTAGAGAATTACCCTCTGCCGCGCGGCCAAACCACATTTCACGTATACTTGCAGGGAAAAGGCGTAACTGTACTAAGCCTGTAGTAATTGTAAAAAATAGACCTACACCTAATAAAATTACAATAGTGATGTTCCATAGTGGTTCATCTAAATGTTCAACAACCCATGTCAAACCTTGCTCGATCCAGTTACCAAATTCTGTCAGCATAAAAACCTCGCTAAAAAATTAATGCCATGATTGTAGAGCGATAAAAGAAAAAATCCAGTTTTCTTAGAAAAAAACTGGATTTTTATCCTATAACACAAAATTTATTCAGATTTTTACTGTATTTTTAGATTAAATCTATTCACGTTTTAAAAATAATGCTGCAGCACCACGAACTCCACCAGAATCACCATGTTTTGCTTTTTTGATTGGTGGCACTTTTGCACTACGCATTAAATGAGGTGGCAATGCTTTTGGTAACGCTTCATAGAGATAATCAAAATTCGATAAACCACCACCAAGAACAATCATATGTGGATCAAATGCAGTGATAATGTTACCGATAGAAATAGCCGCTAACTCTACAAAAATGCGAACAAAATCAACCGCACTATCCTCTTTCGCATAAAAGCGATCAATAATTTCTTTGGCTGATAACTCTTCCCCTTTTAAATCACGATACAACATTTCAAAGCCGCGACCAGAAATATACGTATCTAAACAGGCTTGATTGCCACAACCACATTGGTAAATTGGCGCTTTATCCCAGCCCAATAATTTTAAGGCATGATAATTTAATTGAAGGTGTCCTAACTCCCCTGCCATCCCGACTTGGCCTGAGTGAATTTTGCCATTAATCACAAAACCACCACCAAAGCCGGTACCCAAAATAAGCCCTAATACAGAAGGATATTGGGTATTTTCTTCATCACAGGCTTCAGAGAGTGCAAAACAATTTGCATCATTTTCTGCCCGCACTTCACGATCTAAAACGCGTTCAAGATCAGCTAAAATAGGCTTATTATCTGCCACACGAATATTTGTCACTTCAGCCAGACCCGTTGTTAAATTAACAAATCCAGGTAAACCTAAACCTACTGTTCCTTTTTCACCAAAGTGGGCATCAGCACGTTCGACTAGCGTTTTGATCGCCTGTAACCAATCTTGGTAATCTGTTTGTGGCGTTGGCACGCGTTCGGTATAAAGTTTTTCTAATTTTTCATTAAAAGCAGCTAATTCAATCTTTGTGCCACCGATATCAATACCGTAGTACATATTGTCTCCTCAAAAGAGCGGTCAAAATTCTTGGAACATATAGGTCTTATTTTCCTTGAAATCAAAAGGAAAA
>CAUETL010000159.1:0-3877 GCA_959020685.1 Parahaemophilus parainfluenzae
TGCATTATGCACGAGCTTCACACCACCTGCTTTTCCGCGTCCACCAGCGTGAACTTGACATTTCGCTATCCAAACATCGCCATTTAGCTGAAAGAGCGCCCTTTCAGCTTCATCTGCAGTTTGACATACAACACCTTCACTCACAGGCAGATCATATTGCTTAAAAAGCTGCTTGGCTTGGTACTCATGTAAATTCATATTTCCTTCCTATTTTGATGTTGTTTAGAGAAACAAACAAAAATTTGACCGCACTTTGTTTTATTTTAAATTCTGGGCTTGCTCTTTACATATTGAGTTATATACTGAGCCAGAATAACCACAATCCATGTTAAGGATAACAACATGCAAACAAAAAAATCAAGCAATCTTGCAATTGCGCTCATTTGGTTTACTGCTGCTATTTCAATGGCAGAAATTCTCACTGGTACTTGGTTTGCTCCTCTAGGGTGGCAACAAGGTTTAATTGCCATCGTCGTTGGGCACCTTATTGGTGGTTCGATGTTTTTCTGTGCAGGTTACATCGGTGCAAAAACCCAAAAAAGTGCCATGCAAACGGTACAAATATCATTTGGTGAAAAAGGTTCTGCCCTTTTCTCTTTACTCAATGCCATGCAACTGATGGGATGGACTGCTGTCATGATTTATATGGGGGCTGAAGTCATTTCTATCTTAAATCAAACAGCTGATGCTTCCATCTTTCCATTCCTTACACTTGGCTTAGGCATACTCATCATACTTTGGCTACTACTCGGCTTCACTAAATTAGGTATCTTCAAAAGCATTTCACTTGTTACCATGTTTTTACTGATGTTGTGGCTTAGTATTCAAGTCGCGAATAAACCATTCATTGCCATGGATGTAGCACAAAATATCAAATTTGGTACAGCAGTTGAAATTGCTGCCGTCATGCCGCTTTCTTGGTTACCAGTAGTATCTGACCACACAAAGAACAGCGAAACACCATTTAAAACGACCGCACTTTCAACGCTGACTTATACTGCCACCAGCTGCTGGATGTATGCGCTCGGCTTGGGTGCAGCATTAGTGACAGGTAAATCTGAAATCTCCCAAATTCTTTCCCTTGCGGGTGTCAGTGTTATCGGCGTATTAATTGTCATCGCCTCTACCATGATTAACACGGCACTTCCTGCTTATTCCACCGGCATGAGTTTAAACAATATCTTCCATCAATTAAAAGTTACGCCAATCTCCGTGCTTACCGTGATTGTGGGCATTATATTAGCCTCAACCTTACCTGTAACAGAATACGAACATTTCTTGTTCTTTATTGGTTCAGGATTTGCGCCAATGATTGCCGTACTTATTGCTGATTTCTTCGTGCTTAAACAACATGATGTGAGAAAATCAGTTGATAGTGTTGGACTCGGCGTTTGGTTTGTCGGCTTCGTTCTCTATCGTTTCCTTATGGCAAAAGGTTGGGAAACCGATTTAGGTCTGACTTTTCCTGTTATCATCATTACCTTTATCTTAGCAATCTTAGTACGCAAAATAGCTAAATAAAGATTGGATTTTAACTATAGAAAGGCGGGCATTGTTCCCGCCCTTTTATTCACATCAATGTAAAAAAGGCTTTTCCCCTCAAAAGAGAAAAAGCCTATGTGCTTAAATTTCTAATAATAAACGAGTTGGATCTTCTAATAAGTCTTTAATCGCCACTAAGAAACCAACTGATTCACGACCATCAATTAAGCGATGGTCATAAGATAAGGCCAAATACATCATCGGACGAATCACTACTTGGCCATCTACCGCAACCGGGCGCTCTTTGATGGCGTGCATGCCTAAAATCGCACTTTGCGGAGGATTGATAATTGGTGTGGACATTAAAGAACCAAATACACCGCCATTAGTAATGGTGAAGTTACCGCCTGTTAAATCTTCAACGGTTAATTTACCATCACGGCCTTTTTCTGCTAGTGCCTTAATTTGTTTCTCAATATCCGCCATGCTCAGTTTATCGCAGTTGCGTAGTACAGGTGTTACCAAACCACGCGGCGTAGAAACGGCAATGCTAATATCAAAATAGTTGTGATACACAATGTCATCACCGTCAATTGAAGCATTCACCTCAGGATAACGTTTTAACGCTTCAACCACGGCTTTAATGTAGAAAGACATAAAGCCTAAACGTACACCATGTTGTTTTTCAAATTTTTCGCCGTATGTTTTGCGTAATTTCATAATCGGCTGCATATCCACTTCATTGAATGTGGTGAGCATTGCGGTGGTATTTTTCGCTTCCAATAAACGTTCCGCAATACGTTTACGTAAACGGGTCATTGGTACACGTTTTTCTGAACGAGAGCTATATGCCACGGTACTAATGGTATTCTGCTCTGTCGCCACATCTTGTTTCGCTTTTTGTGCATCACGTTTTGCCACTTCACGCGCAATATCTTCACGGGTAATACGGCCTCCCACACCAGAGCCTTGAATTTTTTCTGCATCTAAATCGTGTTCAGCTAATAAACGACGAATAGCTGGACCTTGATCAGCTGAATTATTGTGACTATTTTCAATGGCTGCTCTTTGACGATCAGCCGGTGTTGGCTCATTGTCTTTCACTGTTTCAGATGAAATATCGCCAGCCTGTTGAGTAGAAAGTTTACCTAAAAGCTGTTTACTTACTACGGTTGCACCTTCTTCTTGAAGAATTTCAGTCACTACGCCATCGCTTAAGGCTGGTACTTCAAGTACCACTTTATCTGTTTCAATTTCTACTAATACTTCGTCACGTTTTACCGTCTCACCAACTTTTTTATGCCATGTTGCAACAGTTGCATCCGCAACGGATTCCGGTAAATCTGGAACAAGAATTTCGATTGTCATTTTATTTTCCTTTAAATTATTCTTTCTTTAAAAATTACTGAAATTTCGACCGCACTTTTACAGTGTCAGCGCGTCTTCTACCAATTGTTTTTGCTGTTTGGTGTGTAAAGACATGTAACCTACCGCAGGTGAAGCTGAGGCAGGACGACCTGCATATTTTAACTTCACATGCTCAGGAAGCGAGCTGTCAAAATTATGCTTACTACAATACCAAGCGCCTTGGTTCAATGGCTCTTCTTGACACCATACATAATCCGTCACATGAGCATAAGGCTCTAATGCTTTCTTCACATCTTCATGTGGATATGGGTAAAGCTGCTCAATACGAATAATCGCCACATCTGTTTGGTTATTCGCACGACGTTGTTCCAAAAGATCGTAATACACTTTACCTGAGCATAGGACGACTCGTTTAACTTGTTTTGGATCGATGTTATCAATTTCACCAATGACTGTTTGGAATGTGCCATTTACTAATTCATCTAAACTTGACACGGCAAGTGGATGACGTAATAAGGATTTTGGTGAAATACCAATTAATGGACGACGCATTTTACGAATCGATTGACGACGTAGCATGTGGTAAACCTGTGCTGGTGTAGATGGAATACACACTTGCATATTCTGTTCTGCACAAAGTTGTAAATAACGTTCTAAACGAGCTGATGAGTGCTCTGGGCCTTGGCCTTCATAACCATGTGGTAATAACATCACCAAGCCACACATTCTGCCCCATTTTTGTTCGCCTGAACTGATAAATTGGTCAATCACGATTTGTGCACCGTTTGCAAAGTCACCAAATTGCGCTTCCCAAATGGTTAATGTTTTTGGATCTGTTGTTGCATAACCATATTCAAAAGCCAATACGGCTTCTTCGGATAATACAGAATCCCACACCTCAAAACGACCTTGGTTGGCATGTAAATGTGTTAATGGCACATAGCCTGTACCGTCATTTTGGTTATGCACAACTGCATGGCGATGGAAGAACGTACCACGTCCCGCATCTTCACCCGATAAACGAACA
>CAUETL010000160.1:0-3876 GCA_959020685.1 Parahaemophilus parainfluenzae
TAATTTTTTCACTCAAATCATCCAACATTTCATAACGTTTTCGGTACATGGAACGCTTTTTGCTGGCGATTTCTTCCAGTGGTTTGCGAGTACTTTCAAGCGGTAATTGCCAATATTGACCATTTAATTGCCCTTGGTTTTCCTGCCAAAATTCATCGTAATTGAATAGGATTTTACTGCGAGCAGATAGGCGGTATTTACCTTGTGAAGTATGAGGGATACCGATTAATTCACATTGCCATTTTGCAGCTAACAAGCGGAAAACATTCATCAACATAAACATTGGACGAACACCGTGTAATTCTTTTGTGGCTTGTTTCACAGCTTCTTGCGCCTCTTCATAAGAAGGGCCTTGAATTGAGGCGATAAGTAATTTATTTGGCTTTAAGAAGGTGAAAGAAGCATCATAAATGCTACGCCCATCATTGTCTTTTAAGTTAATGGAAAAATAACCTTCAAAAGGGTCAATCTGGTTGATATTGAAATAGATACCAAGTTGATCCGTTAATTGTGCTAATAAAAGGGATTTTTCTTGGAGTAGTTTTTTACAAAATTCTACGCCCATTTTTTCTTCAAGCATTAGCAGATTATTGGTAATGGCATTGAGTCGATCGGTTGCAGAAAAACGTTTGTCACAATAGGTCGCAAGCAATGCATTAAAACGATATGGATTTTGTTGAAAAAGCGGAATCCAGGTTTGATGAGTATTTAAGAAATCAACCAGAGCATCACATTGTTTTTTAAATAAAAATTTGCGTCCGTAATAACGGGCTTTATCCCTTAATTGTTTTTTTAATGGATGATTGCAAGAATCAGGCAGTAATTCTTGAAAGGTCGCGAAAGTAATAGTTTGTTTGGCTGTCATAATGGATAAAGTGCGGTTATTTTTTCAAACGTTTTTATTAGGTAAAATCATACTGATTTTTGACCGCATTTATTGTACCTGTATTCCATGGTTTTTCCAATTAACCATCAATAAAGGTGGTTCTTTACTTGCCTATTTTTCGATTTCTCCTTAATATGCCAAATCCTACCTTGAATTTATGCAACTCATCCCCATATTCAATGAAATTATAGAATTGATGTAAGAGAGATAACTATGAACGCCAAAAGAACTCAACAACGTACACTTCCTGT
The DNA here is from genome assembly GCA_959020685.1 of Parahaemophilus parainfluenzae. Lineage (GTDB taxonomy): Bacteria > Pseudomonadota > Gammaproteobacteria > Enterobacterales > Pasteurellaceae > Haemophilus_D > Haemophilus_D parainfluenzae_T. The sequence continues at coordinate 1,138 of CAUETL010000160.1, forward strand.
ATTGCCATTACGGGATGTTGTCGTTTTCCCTTATATGGTGATGCCACTTTTTGTTGGGCGCGCAAAATCCATTAGTGCCCTTGATGAGGCCATGAATGAGGGCAAACAATTATTATTGGTGTCACAAAAGCAAGCGGATTTAGAAGAACCTACCGTTGATGATGTATTCGATGTCGGGACGATTGCGAATATTATTCAATTATTAAAATTGCCAGACGGCACGGTGAAAGTGTTGGTGGAAGGGCAGCAACGCGCGAAAATTAATCAATTAAATGATGGTGAAGACCATTTTTCTGCGGAAGTCACACCAATTGAAACCACATTTGGTGATGAAAAAGAATTAGATGTGGTGAAGGCTGCCGTTTTAAATGAATTTGAAAGCTATCTGCAACTTAATAAAAAAATCCCTGCTGATGTTTTAGGTGCACTTCAACGCATTGATGATGCCGATCGTTTAGCGGATACCATGGCTGCGCATATTCCAGTGACCGTTCGTCATAAACAAAGCGTATTAGAGCTTGCAGATGTGCAAGAGCGTTTAGAATACTTGCTCGGCATGATGGAATCTGAAGCGGATATTCTTCAAGTTGAAAAACGTATTCGTGGCCGTGTAAAAAAACAAATGGAGAAAAGCCAACGTAACTATTATCTTAGCGAACAAATTAAAGCAATTCGCAAAGAAATGGACGAAGGCGAAAGCGAAGATACCATTGATGAAGTTGAGCAACTTCGTCAAAAGGTTGAAGCGGCAGGTATGCCGGCAGATGTGCGCGAAAAAGTAGAGAGTGAGTTACAAAAACTCAAAATGATGTCAGCGATGTCTGCGGAAGCAACGGTGGTGCGTAGCTATGTTGAGTGGATGCTTCAAGTACCATGGCATAAACGTACTAAAGTGAAGAAAGATATCGCAAAAGCACAACAAGTCTTAGATGCGGATCACTACGGTTTAGAACGTGTGAAAGAACGCATTTTAGAATACCTTGCGGTACAAGCTCGCTTAAACAAAATCAAAGGCCCAATCCTTTGCTTAGTCGGGCCACCAGGGGTAGGTAAAACCTCACTAGGTCAATCTATTGCGAATGCAACAGGTCGTAAATATGTGCGTATGGCATTAGGTGGGGTACGCGATGAAGCAGAAATCCGTGGTCACCGTAAAACTTATATTGGTGCATTGCCGGGTAAATTGATTCAAAAAATGGCAAAAGTTGGCGTGAAAAACCCACTCTTCTTGCTTGATGAGATCGATAAAATGTCTTCGGATATGCGAGGTGATCCTGCGTCAGCCTTGTTAGAGGTGCTTGATCCAGAACAAAATACCACCTTCAACGATCATTATCTTGAAGTGGATTACGATTTGTCTGATGTGATGTTTGTGGCAACCTCAAACTCCATGAATATTCCGGGTCCATTGCTAGACCGTATGGAAGTTATTCGTCTTTCTGGTTATACCGAAGATGAAAAACTCAATATTGCGATGCGTCATTTGTTGCAAAAACAAATTGAACGTAATGGATTGAAAAAAGGCGAATTAACTATCGAAGAAAACGCCATTTTAGATATTATCCGTTATTACACCCGTGAAGCTGGTGTGCGTGGATTAGAGCGTGAAATCTCTAAAATCTGTCGTAAAGCGGTGAAGAATTTATTAGTCAATCCAAAAGTAAAATCCATTATCGTTAATTCAGATAACTTGCATGACTATCTTGGTGTGAAACGTTTTGAATTCGGTAAAGCGGATACGCAAAACCGTGTAGGCGAAGTAACAGGCCTTGCATGGACAGAAGTGGGCGGTGACTTACTGACCATTGAAACCGCTTCAGTGGTAGGTAAAGGCAAATTGACCTTCACCGGTTCATTGGGCGATGTGATGAAAGAGTCTATCCAAGCAGCGATGACAGTAGTCCGTGCACGTGCGGAAAAATTGGGTATCAATTCTGAATTCCATGAAAAACGTGATATTCATATTCACGTGCCAGATGGTGCTACACCAAAAGATGGTCCAAGTGCAGGTATCGCAATGTGTACCGCATTGGTTTCTTGCTTAACGGGTAACCCAGTGCGTGCCGATGTCGCGATGACAGGTGAAATCAGCCTACGCGGTAAAGTATTACCAATTGGTGGATTGAAAGAAAAATTACTTGCGGCGCATCGTGGTGGCATTAAAACTGTATTGATTCCAAAAGATAATGTGAAAGATTTGGAAGAAATTTCAGATAACGTGAAAGAAAATCTAGCGATTCATGCGGTAGAAACCATTGATGAAGTGTTAGGCTTAGCGTTAGAAAATCCACCGGAAGGCATTGAATTCGTGAAAGTGGAAACGAAAGTGAAAGCACCACGCCGTAAAGCTGCGACTAAAACAGCAAGAGCGGTCAATTAATGACTCATTTTTAGGGCTTGTGAAAACAAGCCCTTTTGACTTTTAATTATGCAAAAAATTCCCCCTCTTTCCCTTTATGTTCACATTCCTTGGTGTGTGCAGAAATGCCCTTATTGTGATTTCAATTCGCATGCACAGAAAGGCACAATTCCTGAACAAGAATATGTGCAACATCTGATCGCCGATCTTGAGACAGACTTAGAGAAATATCAGGCTAGTATTCAAAATCGTCCACTTCATTCAATTTTTATTGGTGGTGGCACGCCGAGTTTATTTTCAGCGGAAAGTATCAAGTTGTTATTAGCAGAAATTCAATGTCGTATTCCTTTTTCAGAGAATATTGAAATTACCATGGAAGC
>CAUETL010000161.1:0-3870 GCA_959020685.1 Parahaemophilus parainfluenzae
TTCACGCTTGAAACCACCAAAAAAGTGATTAATTTACTGAACGTCTTACCAAATGGTGTAATCCGCAACAGTGATGTAATCACAAATGTCGTGGAAAGCTCGTTAAGCATTGGTGTATTAAAAACCCTTGAAGATAAAATCAAAGGTACGATTCTTATTCGTTCGCTTATTGAAAGTGGTAAAGAGTATGTAGGAGAAACCTTAACTTCACTCGCTGAACTCACTGGCGCAACGGTTGAATTCTCAGGTTCTTACCCAGGTTGGAAACCAGTAAAAGACACGGCAATTTTAGCCTTAATGAAAAAACATTATGCAGAAGTGCTTGGCAAAGAGCCTGAGATTAAAGTGATTCATGCGGGGCTTGAATGTGGCTTATTAAAAGAACATTATCCAAATATTGATATGATCTCTGTGGGCCCAACGATTCGCAATGCGCATTCGCCTGATGAAAAAGTCCAAATTTCAACAGTACAAACGTACTGGGAATTACTCACTAAAGTCTTAGCGAATATTAAATAATCTACAAATAAAAAGGGCTAAATATTACATTTAGCCCTTTTTATTTTTATCTTTTATAAACTACGTAATGCTTCGATACGTTTTTCAAGTGGAGGATGGCTCATAAAGAGTTCGCTACGTTTGCCGTTAATCATAAAGGCATTAAGTGAACCTTCCATCTCTTGTGGCTCATGAATTTGTTGTAAACGTTGCAATGCCGCAATCATTTTTTCTTTACCGACAAGCTGTGCAGAACCTGCATCTGCGCGATATTCACGATAGCGCGAGAACCACATCGCGATAATGCTCGCTAAAATACCAAACAAGATTTCTAACACCATTGAAACTAAGAAGTAAATGCCTGAACTACGGCTTTCTTCATCGCCATTACGAGAACTTGCTACCACATTGGCGATCACGCGAGATAAGAAAATCACGAAGGTATTCAATACGCCCTGTAATAAGGTCATGGTCACCATATCGCCGTTCGCGATATGTGAAACCTCGTGAGCCAATACCGCCTCGGCTTCTTCTTCCGTCATGGAGTTTAATAAGCCCGTACTAATCGCCACTAAAGAATTATTTTTAGTCGCACCCGTAGCAAAAGCATTCGCATCATTAGAATGATAAATCGCGACATCTGGCATTGGAATGCCCGCTTGTTGTGCTTGACGGCGTACAGTTTCTACTAACCAACGCTCCGCTTGATTACGCGGTTCAGTAATCACTTCTGCACCCACAGAGCGCAATGCCATGGTTTTTGATAAAAATAATGAAATCAACGATCCGGCAAAACCGAAAAGCATTGCCATAATTAAAATGCCACCTGTACTATTTCCTGCAATACCGGTCACATTTAAAATAATCCCTAACACAAGCATCACAGCAAAGTTAGTGGCTAAAAATAAAAGGATTCGCATCATAATAAAGTTCCTCAATAAAATAGAAAGTAAACACTGCAATAATGGAGAATTTTTTGCAAAATTCAAGGTTTAACAAATAATTTATTGTAAATCTTCTAAGGTATTAAAATTTACAAATCGTCCTTCTTGTTCGTCAAATTGGACAGCAACCGCGCCATTTTTGTTCATAAATTGTAATAAACGACGTTCGCCTTCGTTTAAATAAGCGCGTAACTTCTCTTTAAGCTGAACGGACATCAAACAAAATGTCGGGTGCTCACGCTCTTTATCTTTTGCATAAGCCATCAAAGTGCGGTCATTTTTAACCGCACTTTTTAGTTTTTCTAATAAATTTGGAGGGAAATATGGGCTATCGCAAGGCACAAAAAGTACAAAATCTGTTTTAGCTTTTTCGAGTGCCGTCAACATACCACTCAATGGCCCCTGAAAATCAGGCAATTCATCTGAAAATACAGGAAAACCCCATTGTGCATATTCCGTATGGTGTCGATTAGCATTAATTGAAATATCAATCACTTGAGGTTGTAAGCGTTCAATCACATGGCTAATTAATGGTTTATTTTGTAAAAGCTGTAAGCCTTTATCCGCCCCATTCATCCTCCGTGCTTTTCCACCCGCTAAAATAACCGCACTTATTGTGTATTTCATATTTTCTTATTGCCTTATTTGAAGTATGATCTACCCTTATTTTTCTCCATTTAAAAGGAAATAGCAATGAAATGTAAGCGTTTAAATGAAGTATTGGAACTTTTACAACCTTATTGGTCTAAAGACCCAGATCTGAGCTTGTTACAAATTTTGCAAAAAATTGCTGATGAAGCAGGTTTTGATAAACCTGTAGCAGAATTATCTGATGAAATTATTATTTATCATTTAAAAATGCACGGCACAGATAAATTTGAGCCAATCCCAGGCATCAAAAAAGATTATGAAGAAGATTTTAAAACCGCCTTGTTAAAAGCGCGTGGAATTATTAAATAAGGAAAACAAATGAAAAAACTTTTATTTTTACTCGGTGCTTTATTTTCATTTAATGCATTCGCAGCCAACCTAGAAGAAGGCAAACAATACGTTCAAGTGGGTCAAACCGCTTCTGCACAGCCTGAAGTGATTGAATTTTTCTCTTTCTACTGCCCGCATTGCTATGCCTTTGAAATGGAATACCACATTCCAAAACAAGTTGCAGAAAGCTTACCAAAAGGCACTGAATTTAAACAATATCACGTTAACTTCTTAGGTCGTCAATCTGAAAACCTCACTCGTGCATGGGCATTAGCGATGGCACTTGGTGCAGAAAGCAAAGTGAAAGCGCCTTTATTTGAAGCCGCACAACAAGATAAATTAAGCTCAATGGACGATATTCGTAAAATCTTCATTGATAACGGTGTGACTGCTGAACAATTTGATAACAACATCAACAGCTTTGCTGTAAACGGTTTAGTGAATAAACAAGTGAATGCGGCTGAGCAGTTTAAAGTACATGGCGTACCTGATTTCTATGTCAATGGCAAATATCGTGTAAACCCTGAAGGCTTAAATTACGATGATTTCGTCAAAGATTATGTAGAAACCGTGAAAGGTTTATTGCAAAAATAAAAAAAAATTGGTTTAATGCCTGCCGTTTTTAAATATAAAGAAGAGAGATGATTATGGCTGCTAGTTTCAGTGTTACTCGTCGTTTTTTTGACGACAAAAACTACCCACGCGGATTTTCCCGTCACGGTGATTATACAATCAAAGAATCCCAAGTATTAGAGCAATATGGTCAAGCGTTTAAAGCATTAGATTCAGGCGAACGCAAGCCAGCGACAAAAGAAGAAAAAGAATTTGTTGCTTTTTGCCGTGGTGAACGTGCACCGGAAACTTTCTTCGAAAAAACCTGGAATAAATATCGTACTCGCATTAACACAACAAAACGTGTTTACACCTTATCAGGAGATGTGAGCGAAGCGGCTTCTGGCGGCGAAGATTATTCTGGCGAATAATACACTTAAAAAGGCAGGCAGAAGCTTGCCTTTTGCTTTTTTACTCAATCCCCATGCTTGCCAAGGGCTGTGGGATATTTATCATTCAAACGTAAACATCAATGCAACTACCCGTTTCCCAATATACCGAACTTCTGCAAAAAAAGACTGAAAAACTGACCGCACTTTTGCAGCCTTTTAATGCCCCAGAAATAGCCGTGTTTGATTCGCCGACTAGCCATTATAGGATGCGTGCAGAATTTCGTATTTGGCATGATAAAGATGATTTTTATCACATCATGTTCGATCAAAGTACATTGCAGCGCTATCGAGTAGATGTATTCCCGATTGCCAGCGAGCTGATCAATCGCATGATGAAAGCCTTACTGCCATTATTAAAAACGCAGGAAGTATTACATAAAAAACTGTTTCAAATTGATTATTTGAGCACACTCAGCAATAAGATTATTGTCAGCCTGCTTTAC
>CAUETL010000162.1:0-3870 GCA_959020685.1 Parahaemophilus parainfluenzae
GGTGAGCAGCTGCAATACCTAAATAGCTCACACCATAGAAAGTATCTGGACGGGTGGTATAAACTGAAACTTTTTCTGCGGTATCCGCCACATCAAACGTAATTTCCACCCCTTCAGAACGGCCAATCCAGTTACGTTGCATGGTTTTTACCATATCTGGCCATTGTGGTAGTTGGTCTAATCCACCTAGTAATTGTTCAGCGTAATCAGTGATTTTAATAAACCATTGTGGGATTTCTTTTTGTTCAACCGGAGTGTCACAACGCCAGCAGCAACCTTCGTGCACCTGTTCGTTAGCCAATACGGTTTCATCGTTCGGACACCAGTTTACAGTTGAGGTTTTTTTGTAAACTAAGCCTTTTTTATAAAGCTCGGTGAAGAACCATTGTTCCCATTTGTAGTATTCTGGACGGCAGGTCGCAATTTCGCGATCCCAGTCATAACCAAAGCCCAACATTTTGAGTTGGTTTTTCATGTATTCGATATTTTCGTAAGTCCATTTTGCGGGTGCAGTTTTATTTTTAATCGCAGCACCTTCAGCCGGCAAACCAAAAGCATCCCAACCAATTGGTTGTAATACGTTTTTGCCGTTCATACGTTGATAACGAGAAACCACATCACCGATCGTGTAGTTACGCACGTGGCCCATGTGTAAACGACCAGATGGGTAAGGGAACATTGAAAGACAGTAATATTTTTCTTTAGACGTATCTTTGATTGCTTTGAAGACTTTATTTTCAGCCCAATATTGTTGAACTGCTGGTTCAATCAAATCGGGACGGTAATGTTGTTGCATAGAAAATCACCTTAAATTTTGACCGCACTTTGCGGCATATTTTGCTTTGTAAAATGTGATATAGGATAGCGTAAAACAGGGAAAATTGGTAGAAAGTGCGGTGATTTTTTTGCTGATTTTATAAGAGATTTTGAATTTCAGATGGAATTAATTTAGGCGAAGGAATCCAAACTTGTTTATGTCGGTTTAATTCACCTTTTTCAAGAACTATTGAGCTCTTAGGTACTTTGAATGCTTTACTCAAAAATTTCAGCAAGTGAGCATTGGCTTGACCATCAACAGGTGGCGCGGTGATCGTGATTTTGAGTTCGTCATTATGTAATCCCACAATTTGATCTTTACTGGCTTTGGGTTGCAGAATGATTTTGAGACGTAGCCCTTCAGGCGTTTGTTCGATTGCTGACATAACTAAATTTACTTACCATATTTACAATAAGGGCTGGAAAATCCAGCCCGAAAAAATAATGTTATTTTTACCTGCACTTTACGCAGCAATTGCCCATAAAAGGTTAAAGTAATCGTAAAAGAGATTATTCAAAAATAACAGGATAATGGCAATAACCATCGGTGAAAAATCAATCACGCCCACAGTTGGTAAAATGCGTTTAATGGGTTTCAATAATGGTTCGGTAAGTTGATATAACGCATAGAATGCAGGATTATTGCCACGATTAAACCAACTTAAAATTGCACCGGCGATTAACACATAGAAAATGGCCACTCCGATATTTTTAATTAGCCCCAATATACCCAAAAGTAAGAAGAAACTGAGATTTAATCCGCCAAAGAGAATCGATTTTAGTCCGCAAAGCAAGAAAACTAGAACCAGAGCAGCAGTTTCTACTTTTTTCACCACAGGAAAAACTTTACGTAATGGTGCAATAACCGGTTGGGTAAATTTCAGCGTAAATTGAGAAATGGGATTGTAATAATCCACGTTCGCTAAGGGGAGCCATACGCGTAAAATTAACACTAAACAATACAGATCGATAATCGATCCTAAAAATAATGCAGTTTGGGAAATTTCCATTATAACCAACCTTTCCGTTTGAAATAGATATAAGGCGTAAGCGCCGCACCAATCATTAATCCAATAGCCATTGGATAACCATATTTAAAATGGATCTCCGGCATAAATTCAAAGTTCATTCCGTAAGTAGATGCGACAAGTGTTGCCGGTAGGAACATAACCGATACGACCGAGAAGAATTTCATGATTTTATTCTGCTCGATATTAATATAACCCATTGCCGCCTGCATTAAAAAGTTTACTTTTTGGAACAAAGACTCATTATGCGGTTGCAAGGATTCAATATCTCGTAAGATTTCTCGTGCTTGTTCTAACTGGTTTGGCGGCAAGCGCGTTTTACGTACCAAGAAACCCAATGCACGTTGTGTATCCATCAAACACAAACGCACTTTAGAACTGGTATCTTCTTGTTCTGTTAGGGTATTTAAGGCTTCATCGAAAGCTTCATCTTGCGTACCGTTTAAAATTACGCGACTTAATTTTTCCAAATCCGCATAAACGTTTTCGATAACATCGGCTAATTGCTCAATTTTGGTTTCAAATAAGTCGAGTAAGACTTCATATGCATTACATTCGAATAAGCGCTGGCTACGAGAACGCATACGATATAAACGGAATGCCGGCAATTCACGATCACGTAGGGTAAATAGGCGGCCATCACGAATAGTAAATGCCACGCTTGCGAGATCTGCGTAGTTTTCTTCGTCTTCACAATAGAAGAATGAGTGCAAGTGCAAGCCATCTTCGTCTTCGAAGAAACGTGCGGACGCTTCGATATCTTCCAATTCGAGGAATGAGGCGAGACTTTGTCCTAAGCCTTCTTGCAACATTTCACGTTCTTCCCCTGTCGGCTCCAGCAAATCTAACCAAATGGCAGAGCTGAGATCGGCTGGTTCGTCATCAATACGAAGCAAGCGGGAATCGTTAATGGCAAAAGCGTTAATCATTGGTCATACTCCTTTTGGGATTATGAAGATCCAACTGTGAACAAAAAAAGATCAAACGAAATTGGCACTAGAGAAAAGTGCGGTCAAATTTTTGTATGTTTTAAAATGGGTTTCGTTCGATAAAAGATGCCGAAGAAAGGTAAATTGATTACCAGCGAACTCTCGCTGATAAGAGGCGAGAGTCTAAAGCGATATTCGGTATCGACTATGACTGTCCAAAGTGTGTGTCCTTCTCGTTAAAAAATCGGTCGAATGTTACGCTTGAAAGGCGTATTCGTCAAGTGATTATTGAAAAGGACACGGCACTTTTTAATTAATTGGTATATTGATTAATGGCGTTAGTAACTTCTTGATCTTGATAAATATTATTAACAATATCTTTGAAGGTTTCGCCTAACACTTTTTGAATTTCATCATTGCTCGCATTAAATGCGCCAGATTGTGAACGGGTCGCATTAAAGGTTTTGTTGTATTGTCCGCGTGGACCTTGTACATAAACCACCGCTTGAATTTTACTGTTTAAGGTATAACGTAAATTACCTTGCTCTACTTTAGCGTTGAATTCTTTTACATCAACAGTTACGCCAGCATTCGCATTATTCGCTTGTCCAATACGGAAACCTTTGCTAACTAAATTTTGTTGCATCACTTGTTGGAAAAGTTGAGTAACACTTGGTGATGCATTTAATTTAATTAGCTCGCCTGATTTAGTATAAGTTGCAATTTCTTGTTGTGGACGAGAATCACGAGTATTAACTGTTACCACTGCGGATTGGTTAATATTCATTGATGCAGTCGGTGATTGAGGCGCAAAAGTTAAGGTATTCGATTGTGCTTGGCAACCCGCTAAAAATAATGTCGCAGCCGCCAACGTCATTGTTGATAATGCTTTGATTTTGTTTGTTACTTTCATAATTTCCTCATTGAATTAGGTTAATTTGTGTTATTCTTACAAACTTAACGCTGAATGTATAGCAAAAAGTTAGGGAGTTTATTTATGTCAAAACAACAAGAATTATTAGAGAGAATTCAAGCCGAATTTCAACCGCACTTTGCCACGGTAGAAAATGAAAGTCATATGCACAGTTCTGGCCGTG
>CAUETL010000163.1:0-3867 GCA_959020685.1 Parahaemophilus parainfluenzae
GGATAAAAGGTGATTGGGTTACCGCTTTAATTCATGCGGTTGCTGTGTTAGTTATCGCTTGTCCTTGTGCGTTAGGGCTTGCTACACCTGCTGCCATAATGGTGGGAATGGGGAAAGCAGTCAATACAGGGATTTGGTTTAAAGATGCGGCATCTATGGAAGAGGCAGCGCATGTGGATACGGTGGTATTAGACAAAACAGGAACGATAACTCAAGGAAAGCTCAAAATTGCCGCTGTTTGGCAACCACAAAGTGCGGTCTATTCTGAGGAAGATTTATATCGCATTGCGGCTTCCGTTGAGCAAAATGCCAATCATCCTTTAGCTAAAGCGATAGTCCTGGCTGCACAGGAAAAATCACTTGAAATTCCGACCGCACTTTCAGTTCATTCAGAAGTGGGGCAGGGTATATCTGCTCACATTGACGGAATTGGTTTGGTTAAAGTGGGTAAGCCGACTTATTGTGACTTAACCTTACCAGATAATATGCCTCAAATTTGGCAAATTGCGAGTATTGTTGCGGTATCTGTAGATAGCAGTCCAATCGGTGCCTTTGCACTAGCTGATAGTCTAAAAGAGGATAGTTTGCAAGCGATTCAACGCTTACACCAACATAATATTGATGTGGTGATAATGAGTGGCGATCAGCAATCTGTCGTTGATTATGTTGCCCAGCAAGTCGGTGTTAAAACCGCACTGGGTAATTGTAGTCCACGTGACAAAGCTGCCTACATTGAGACATTACGTCAGCAAGGTAAAGTAGTAGCAATGGTTGGTGATGGTATAAATGATGCGCCCGCGTTAGCGATGGCTAATGTAAGCTTTGCGATGAAATCGGGGTCTGATGTTGCAGAGCAAACCGCATCGGCGACACTTATGCAGCATTCAGTCGATCAGTTAGTTGATGGATTAATGATTTCCCGAGCAACATTAAAGAATATCAAACAAAATTTATTCTTTGCCTTGATTTATAATGTGCTAGGTATTCCACTTGCGGCATTAGGCTACTTAAGTCCTGTTTTGGCAGGGGCAGCCATGGCAATGAGTTCGCTTTCTGTGTTATCCAATGCATTGCGATTAAAACGAGTGAAAATTAAATAAGAAAAAGGCGATATGAAAATATCGCCTTTTATTTTTGAATTAATGTTGTTTCCATAATGGAAGTTGAATCGTGACGGCAAGTCCGCCTAAATTGCTGGATTCAGCCCATACTTTTCCATTGTGCTCATTTACAACATTATAGACAATAGTTAACCCAAGTCCTGTTCCGCCAGTAGCTCGAGTTCTAGTTTCATCGACTCGATAGAATGGCTTAAAGATTTTATCAAACTCTTCTGGCGGTAGGCCTAAGCCATTATCATCTACTCGAATTTGAAGGCAATTATCATCTTGTTCATCCTTTTGTAAGTCAATTGTGAGAAAAATACGATCTTTGGTGTATTTCAACGCATTGCGAACAATGTTTTCAATTGCACTGGTAAGTAAGCTAAGGTTGCCATAAATCATGTGTTTTTCAGGATGTAAGATAGAGATATTCACATCACAAGTTATTTTTCGTTGCTCAGCTTCAAATAGAGCGTCCTTTATGACATCGTCCCAGAGTTGATCAATAGAAAATAAATTGTGCTCCATTTGAGAATGCATTTGTTGGCGGGAAATAAGCAGCAATTCACTGATCATCTTATCCATTCGTTGTATTTCTTTTTCAATGCGTTTGACTGGTTCAATATCACCCGTTTGATGGCGAACCAGTGCAGTCGATAGCTGTAAACGCGTTAATGGTGTTTTTAATTCATGTGAGATGGATGAAAGTAGATTGTGTTGGTTTGAAATTAGATTATCAATCGCAATCGACATCTTGTTAAAGCTTTGGCCTACTTCTCGTAATTCAGATGGACCATGATTTGCTAACTCATTATTAACTTTGAAGTGCCCCAAAGCCACGCTATTCGCGGCTTTTTGCAAATTGGTAATCGGTTTGACGATGGTATGAGTGAACCACCAAAGCAAAGGTGTCGTAATAATTAACGTTAAGAGCAGTAAGATCCAAGGGTGATCAAGCATATAACGTAAGATTTCTTGTTGGCCATTTGCTCGAGACACAAAGAATAATTCGGATGCTTGGTCGGAATCGCCAATATAGACTTTAAAAGGTCCTGCAATTTGAATATCTTTAAACGTTTTGCGTTGTGGCTGGGCAAAGTTACTTGATTCTTGGGCGAACTGAGCAATATGTATTCTTTCTTCGCCTAAAGCGCCGAAGATTTCTTTTTCAGGCGTCATGATGACTGGGCGAGCAGAGTCGAATTTATCAGTTGGAAGCACAGGAACGCCTGCGAGAATACCATTGATTCTATTGTTACGAATTGATTCAACGAGTTTCTTTTGATAGCTCGATATTTCATTTTGATTTAAATCTGAGTATAAGCGGCTATCAAAATAAGGGAGTGCGACTAAAAGCGCGGTCATGGCAAAGAATGCCAACCAAAAGACAGTAAATGTGCGTATAGTGAGCTGATTTAAGCTGAATTTCTTAATAAGCATTATTCACAAACCAACAAATAACCACGACCACGTAGCGTTTTCAGCCATGGTAAGCCATTGTCTCTTTCTGGAAGTTTTTTGCGCAAGTTTGACATATGCATATCAATCGAGCGATCGAAAGGAGAAAGATGTTTGCCAAGCACATTCATACTTAATTCTTCACGAGAGACAATTTGTCCCGGACGAAGTATAAGCTTGTGGAGTAGTGCAAATTCAGAGCCAGTTAGACCGAGATCTTGGCCTTTATAAGAGGCTTGCTGAAGACCAGAGTGAAGCACTAAGCCAGCAAATTCCAATGTATTTTCTTCAGATGGAAGTGCAGTCGAATTTTGTGTTTCTTTTTCTGATGGAACGGCACGACGCAAAATCGCCTTAATACGGGCAACAAGTTCACGATCGTTAAATGGTTTTGGTAAATAGTCATCGGCACCAAGTTCTAAGCCCAGTACACGATCGATTTCTTCACCTCGCGCAGTAAGCATCATTACAGGGACGTTTGATGTTTGACGAATTTTCTTGAGTGTTTCAATCCCGTTTAATACAGGCATCATGATATCTAATAAAACTAACTGGTGGCTTGCATTCAGCTTGTCTAACGCTTCTTGACCATTATTGGCAACTTCAACTTCAAAACCAGTCAGTCGTAAAACTTCAGCAAGTAAATCTGTTAGTTCAATATCATCATCAACTAATAGAATCTTTGACATTTTAATTCCCTTGTAATACAACGAACCTGCTTGATATGACAAGCAGGTGTTATTTTTTAATGATTACCAGAATTTCCACCAGCTTTTCTTACCTGCATTTTCAGGAGTGCTGATAATAGTATTATTTTCGTCTTGTTTTGCCACTTCAGGTAATGGCTTATCTAATTCTGCACTGCTCACTAAACCGTTTTGATCGAATTTCACTGTAAATGTGTGCTGTTCAGGTTTTTGGTAAGAGTGTTGTTGTAAGAACACGTAATACCAAGTTAGGTTACTATAAGGATCGATTAAAACTGGTGTACCAAGCAGATATTGTACTTGTTGTGCGGTCATGCCCGGTTTAACTTGCGCCACAGTCGCTGCTTCTAAATAGTTACCTTGTGGAACATCAATACGATAAACGACTTTTTGCACTGTTGAACAAGAAGTTAAACTTAATGCTAAAACAACTGCACCTAAAAATGTTCTTAATTGCATATTTTTTACCTTTTACTGCAAAGTTATGTCGAATGATACCGAAACTTTATGATCTTGCCAAATTAATTATCGCACTTTAATGCTTTTTGAAGTTGATCTTTCAGATTTGGTGGTATCCCTTTGATTGTTAAAGTATCTGT
>CAUETL010000164.1:0-3811 GCA_959020685.1 Parahaemophilus parainfluenzae
CTTCAATGAAGCCCTACCACTTACTGGGGTTATCTTAACCAAAGTAGATGGTGATGCGCGTGGCGGTGCGGCTTTATCTATTCGTCAAATCACCGGTAAACCGATTAAATTCCTTGGTGTGGGCGAAAAAACAGAAGCCCTTGAGCCATTCCACCCTGATCGCGTAGCGTCGCGTATTTTAGGCATGGGCGACGTGCTTTCCCTTATCGAAGATCTTGAACGTTCAGTGGATCGCGAAAAAGCGGAAAAAATGGCACAGAAATTCAAGAAAGGTGATGATTTCACCTTGGACGATTTCCGTGAACAGCTCCGCGAGATGAAAAAAATGGGTGGCATGATGTCGATGCTTGAAAAATTACCGGGTGCGAAAAACTTACCGGATCATGTCAAAAATCAAGTGGATGACAAAATGTTCATCAAAATGGAAGCCATCATTAATTCCATGACCTTAAAAGAGCGTGCCAATCCAGATATTATCAAAGGATCTCGCCGTCGTCGTATTGCATTAGGTTCTGGTACACAAGTGCAAGATGTGAATAAGTTGCTGAAACAATTTGACGAAATGCAACGTATGATGAAGAAAATGCGTAAAGGCGGCATGGCGAAAATGATGCGCGGTATGCAAGGCTTAATGGGCGGAGGCGGCTTAGGTGGCCTTGGTGGTTTAGGTGGTATGTTTAAACGTTAATCCCTTCTTCCAATAAAGTGCGGTCAAAAATCAATAGATTTTTGGCCGCATTTTTTATCTTTTTAGTTAGCATTTCCTATTACCAGATTAAATTACTCAGTTTTAGGTAATATTTTCATCACTTGATAGTCGATATAATTGCTCGGGTATTTTACTTCGCGTAAAATCTAGCTCTTGATGGCTATTCTCGGAAAGTTAACCATCATGGCATCATATTTTCTAATAATCTAGGAGTGATAAAATGGGACAGTATAAAAAGTTTTGGTACCTATTAGTCGCCGTATTGATTGGGGCATTCTCTATTCTCGGCTACTACGGGTTCGAAGTTTATCGTGAAGCACCACCAATTCCGCAACAATATGTTTCTGAATCAGGTGAAAAAGTGATTACTCACGATGATATTTTACATGGTCAAACCGCTTGGCAAACCACTGGTGGTATGCAAGTGGGTTCTGTTTGGGGGCACGGTGCATACCAAGCGCCTGACTGGACGGCAGATTGGCTTCACCGTGAATTAACTAACTGGTTGGATATTACAGCGAATCAAGAATTTGGTAAAAACTTCTCTGATTTAAATGATGAGCAACAAACTTTATTAAAAGCGCGTTTAACCAAAGAATATCGTGGTAGCAAAGTTGAAAACGGTACTGTTGTGCTTTCAAACACCCGTTTAGCGGCAATGGAAAAAACTGCACAATACTACATTTCTTTATATGGTGATGATCCTGCAACTAAAGTCTCTCGTGAACACTTTGCGATGAAGGATAATACTCTTCCTGATTTACAAGCTCGTAAAGACTTAGCTAAATTCTTCTTCTGGACAGCATGGACTGCATCAGCTGAACGTCCAAACACTCACGCAAGTTACACCAACAACTGGCCACATGAACCGTTAATTAATAACGTACCAACACCAGAAAACGTGATTTGGTCTATTGCGAGTGTGGTATTCCTCATTGCAGGTATTGGTTTTGTTGTATGGATTTGGTCATTCAAAAAACGTGAAGATGAAAAAGAACCGCCAATGCCTGAGTTCGATCCACTCACGAAATTACAACTTACTCCTTCTCAACGTGCGTTAGGTAAATACCTCTTTACTGTGCTTGCTCTTTTCGTATTGCAAGTCACATTAGGTGCGGTTGTAGCACACTATACGGTTGAAGGTCAGGAATTCTATGGTATTGATATTTCTCAATACTTCCCATATTCATTAGTGCGTACATGGCATATTCAAGCTGCCTTATTCTGGATTGCAATGGCATTCTTAGCCGGTGGTTTATTCCTTGCACCAATCATTAATGGCGGTAAAGATCCGAAATTCCAAAAATTGGGTGTGGATGTTCTCTACTGGGCATTAGTGGTATTAGTCGTTGGTTCATTCACTGGTAGCTACTTAGCAATTGCTCATATTCTCCCTGAAGAATGGAGCTTCATGTTCGGCCACCAAGGCTATGAATTCATTGACTTAGGTCGTTTCTGGCAAGCAGTGAAATTCGCAGGCATCTTATTCTGGTTAGTCTTAATGCTTCGCGGTACAGTGAATGCATTCAAACAACCTGGTGATAAAAACTTATTGGCATTATTCTTCGCCTCAGTAATTGCGATCGGTTTATTCTATGGCCCAGCATTATTCTATGGCGAGCATACTCACATTTCTGTGATGGAATACTGGCGTTGGTGGGTAGTTCACCTATGGGTAGAAGGTTTCTTTGAAGTATTCTCTGTAGCGGCACTCTCATTCATCTTTGTAAGTTTAGGTTTAGTTTCACGTCGTACTGCAACTGTGGCAACTATTACTGAAGCAGCGTTATTCTTAATCGGTGGTATCCCTGGTACTTTCCACCACTTATACTTCGCAGGTGCAACCACTCCAATTATTGCGGTAGGTGCATCATTCTCTGCGCTTGAAGTGGTACCTTTAGTGTTACTAGGTCATGAAGCTTGGGAACACTGGGCGATGCAACAAAAAACACCTTGGATGGAACGCTTAAAATGGCCTCTTTACTGCTTCGTTGCCGTAGCGTTCTGGAATATGTTAGGTGCTGGCGTATTTGGTTTCTTAATCAATCCACCAATTTCGCTTTACTATATCCAAGGCTTGAACACGACTGCCGTTCATGCTCACGCCGCATTATTCGGTGTGTATGGCTTCTTAGCACTAGGCTTCGTCTTCTTAATCGCTCGTTATTTACGTCCGGATACACCATTTAACGATAAGTTAATGAAATGGGGCTTCTGGTTATTAAATGGCGGTTTAGTATTAATGATCGCATCAAGCTTATTACCTATCGGTATTATCCAAGGATATGCAAGTATCTCTGAAGGCTTATGGTATGCACGTAGTGAAGAATTTATGCAACAACCTCTATTCGATACCCTACGTTGGGTTCGTTTCGGTGGCGACGTTGTCTTCATCTTCGGTGCTCTCGCTTTCTTCTGGCAAATCTTTACGATGGTATTCTTTAAACCTAAAAAAGCAGCATAATTAAATTTATTATCGTGCAAAAGCGGCTAAGTAACTGGCCGCTTTTTATTTGTGAAAAATCCGTTAAATTTTCTGACCGCACTTTGATCTCCATCAAACCATTTACCTTCTTTTAAGTATGATTAAATTTGTCTTTAGATCTATACTCTTCATACTTTCAACTTTTTTTATAACATTTCAACATGAGTGACAATCCATTCAACGCGAGTTGGTCATCAAAGGGCAATACGCTATGTCTAGGTCATTGGGACATTACTTATCTCGGTTTACCTGTAGTACTGCCACTTGAACGCCGTGATAAAGATATGGGAACAAATAATATTTATAATTTTATAGATCCCGAAGATGAGCTTTACCGAGAAGGCTTAATGGAAGATGATTGGATTGTGGAAAACATCGATTGGCTTTCTGATGTTTTTATCGAGCACAATATCCCTTTAGAAGAAGAAACCATACGAGCATTCTATAAAGCGGTGAATAAGGAAGATTGGCGCTGTGGGAGCTGTGGTGGATGTATTTAATAGCAAAGTGTGGTCAATTTTATCACCGTTTTTATACCCAACTGTCATAATAAAAATACTAGGCAATTCAATATTTCTGATATAAAATTCTTCGATTTTTTTTAAAGGGAGAAAAAA
>CAUETL010000165.1:0-3774 GCA_959020685.1 Parahaemophilus parainfluenzae
TTTGTTTACAGACCGTTTCACGAGAAATATCGTTACGCACGAAAGACCATTGTAAGATCGTGACTGGACCTGTCAGCATACCTTTCATCACTTTATTTGTTAGGCTTTGGGCATATTCTGACCAACGTACCGTCATTGGTTCTGGACGAGTAACATCACCGTAAATCACAGGCGGTTTCACACAACGTGAACCATAACTTTGTACCCAACCAAATTTGGTGAAAGCAAAACCATCGAGTAATTCGCCGAAATATTCCACCATGTCGTTACGTTCTGCTTCGCCATGTACCAATACATCTAAGTCTAATTTTTCTTGCTCACGTACAACAAATTCAATTTCTTTTTTCATTGCCGCTTCGTAATCCGCTAAGCTGAGTTCGCCTTTTTTGAAGGCGGCACGGGCATGACGAATGGCTGTTGTTTGTGGGAAAGAACCAATATTCGTCGTTGGCAGAAGTGGTAAATTTAACCACGCATTTTGTAATTTAATGCGTTCCGCAAATGGCGATTTACGTTGGTCAGCATTTTTTGGTAGATTTGCTAAACGTTCAGCTACGCAAGTGCGGTGAATTTCATTCGAGTTTTTACGTGCATCCGCAGCAGTTTGAGAAGCATCTAATTCAGCTTGAACCGCTTCACGACCTTGCTCTAGTGCAGTCTTAATAACACGTAATTCTTGAATTTTTTGTAACGTGAAAGCCAACCATTGATAGAGTTCAGGCTTATTGGCTTGTAGCTGTGTTTCGACTTCTAAATCATAAGGTGTATGAAGGAGAGAGCAGCGTGGCGCAATCCATAAACGATCGCCTAATTTCGCTTTTAATGGTTCAACCACATCTAACACTTGATTTAAGTTTGCACGCCAAATATTACGACCATCAATGATGCCCACAGATAAGATTTTGTCGTAATCTGCAAAAGCAGTAAGTTGTTCAGGTGCACGTACTAAATCAATATGTAAACCTGCTACAGGTAAGGCTTTTAACAAATCAGCATGTTCTGCTACAGAACCAAAATAAGTCGCAAGCAATAATTTCGCTTTCACTTGTTCAGCAAAAGTGGCGTAAACCGCTTTATAAGCGGCAACCCATTCTGCCGGTAAATCTAAGGTGAGAGCGGGTTCATCAATTTGAATGTATTCCACGCCTTCTGCAGCTAATGTATTTAAGATTTCAACATAAACCGGCACGAGTTTTGTTAATAAATCAAAGCGATTAAATGCAGCGCCTTTTTCTTTACCTAACCAAAGGAAGGTGAGTGGACCAACGATTGTTGGTTTAACTTGATACCCAAGCGCTTTAGCTTCACGAATTTGTGTCACATAATGTGCTGGATTGGCTTTAAATTGCGTTTCTTTATGGAATTCTGGTACAAGATAGTGATAGTTGGTATCGAACCATTTTGTCATTTCAATAGCAAATTGTGTTTTATTCCCACGAGCCAACTGGAAATATTGATCGAGTGTTAAGCTTTGGCTATCGAAACCAAAGCGAGCAGGAATCGCACCGGTTGCCACTTGTAAATCTAAAATGTGATCGTAAAGTGTGAAATCAGCCACCGCAACAAAATCAGCATTTGCCTTGGCTTGGTGTTGCCAGTTAAGTTCACGTAATCTTTTTGCAATATCTAATAAATCCGCTTCTGCAATTTCGCCACGCCAATAACGCTCTTGAGCAAATTTAAGTTCACGTTTTGCGCCTACACGCGGAAATCCTGCTAAATGAAATGTTGTCATAATCAATCCTTCTATTGTTTCTGTTTGGTTTAGACGTCTAAACGTCTGTTCGGTTATAGAATGCAATAGAAAAGAAGATTACACAACTTCATAATTTTCAGGTTTTAAATGAATTAAATTAATAAATAAAAAGACCGCACTTTAAAATTTCTAAAAAGTGCGGTCTTTTTTGTATGAGGTTTTATAGTGTTATAAGGCGGTGACGAAAGTAATTAAGCCTAGGATCACACCTGGAGCATTTGCTAATGAAATAGGCAGATCGCGTTTTTCTTTCAACAAGCCATAAGCTACCCATAAACTACAGTTGATTGTCGTAGCAAAAGGTTGTAACCAACCACCTTTTTGACCTGATAAATTTAGACCAATTTGTTGCAAGTAAGAAACATACATACAAACTGAAGTAAATGTTGCGACATAGCCTAAAATAGTAATAAAACGTTGATTTGTCATTTGCTCTCCTAAGTTTAACAGAATAATCCGAAACTAGATTATTAACTAAAAATTGATAATATGTGAAAATTATACAATATAATTAATTAAAGGTCAATAAATAACAAGATGTAGCAAAGATTGTTTCATTTTGGTTAAGGATAAAATGCATTTTATTAGAAGGGGAATAAAGAGATTAGAGAGAAAAAAGACAAAAAAATAACCGCACTTTAAAGCGCGGTTATATAGAATTCTGAACAGTTCAGTTGAGATTATTCAACACCAACCATTACAGAAGTTGCTTTGATAATCGCATATGCTTCTTTACCAACAGCTAAACCTAATTCTTTTACTGCATCGATAGAGATGGTAGAAGAAATGATGTTACCGTTACCGATATCAATGTGTACGATTGCGTTCACAGAACCGGTTTCGATTGATTTTACAGTACCTTTAAGTTGGTTTCTTGCGCTAATTTTCATTAAGCATTTCCTTATGTTTGAGTTAAAAAGAGTAAGTATTATATAGGTAAATATATAAGTTGAAAATACTACTTAATAGGTGATAACCCTTTTAAGATTTGTTCGGCATTTTCTTTGCTTAACTCATAACCATAATATTTTTTATAGAAGGCTTGTGTTTTTTCCACCATATTTAAATCTTTAAATTGCTCAGGATGGAAAAGTTGAGCCGCCCAAAGAATTTGTAACGCTTCTTCTGCACTGTAGCGATCCCATGGGAATGTGCCAGTAGGGTTAGCATAAATACGATTATTTTTGACCGCACTTATTGATTGCCAGGCTGGATCAGCTTTAATTTTCTCGATTGCCACTTGTGCTTTATTGCCGCTGCTGCCGATAATAATGACATCTGTATTCGCTTGAATAATGCTTTCTACCGTGACGGTCACCATATTAGCTTCATCAGGTAACACGCTTTTACCGCCAGCTAATTTAATCCATTCACCAATCATCGATTTTCCGCCATCAATCATAAACAAATCAGAGCCTTTGGTGATATGTAACACGGTTGGGCGTTGTTCATCTTTGAGGTCTTTGAGACGACTTTCCACAAATTGAATATTGCCTTCTAATTCTTTGATATAGCTTTCTGCAATTTCAGGGGCTTTATCACCCAAAACTTCAGCGGTAATACGCACGGTTTTCTTCAAGCCATCAAAATCTTGGAAAC
The DNA here is from genome assembly GCA_959020685.1 of Parahaemophilus parainfluenzae. Taxonomy (GTDB): domain Bacteria; phylum Pseudomonadota; class Gammaproteobacteria; order Enterobacterales; family Pasteurellaceae; genus Haemophilus_D; species Haemophilus_D parainfluenzae_T. The sequence continues at coordinate 3,356 of CAUETL010000165.1, forward strand.
TCACACGTACGCCTTTTAAGCCAGCTTGTTCCACCTCGGTTAACATGGATTTTTTCGAGAGCAATACTGCATCCGGCTTATGGCTCAACAATTCTTCTGTTTGAATGGTTTCACTGTTGGTTAATACCGGTACGTTTTTGATATTTGGATATACTTCGCTATACCAAGGATTGGCTGCGATAGATGTGGTTGTGCCGACCAGTTTATTAGCACCGCCTAATAACAAGACGATTTGGTTATTTGCATGCCAAAGATCGGCAACACGTTGTACGTTATCCGGTAATTTAATTTTATTACCTTCAACATCCGTCACGATTTTTGCTTGCAAAGGCAGTGCAAAGCCGGCAGCAAGGGAAAGTGCAATTAAGCCTTTTTTCAGAGAGTGTTTTAACATATGAATGTCCTTCTAGTGGAGTTAT
>CAUETL010000166.1:0-3725 GCA_959020685.1 Parahaemophilus parainfluenzae
ACAGATTGTCTGATATATTGTTAAAGAGCAAAAAACAACGACGCACTGGTTTTATTAAAGCTTCACAACAGCGCGTCGTTGTGTGGGGTGCATTATAGGGATTTTTGAAATCCACGCAAGCACTTTTTGTAAAAAAATGTAAATTTTTTTGCTGTTTGCTTACAAACGCACCAACATGACGAGAAAAAATCATTTTAAAACGGTAATTCCATCAAATCCCCAGAGAGCCAACGCTTGTTCTAATTGGTATTTATTCTCTACATCTTGCGTACAAAAAACCTGATTTTTCATCTCAGATTTTGACCGCACTTCTAATTTATCAAGTAAATACTGCAAACGTCTGGCAATAGCGAATCCAGGGTCCATAAAATTCTTCACTTGAGGTAAGCAAATTTGAATTTCATCTTTAATTAAAGGGAAATGGGTACAGCCTAAACAAATCGTATCCAAATCCTCTATTGAGGCCCAAGGAGTTAATTCATTTTTCAATGCAATCAAATCGACCGATTTTCCTTGGATTTTATGCTCTGCAATTTCTACCAGTTTAGTTGAGCCTAATCGTTCAACTATACAATGGGAGGCAAACTGATGGATAAGATCATTAACATAAGGGCGTTTAACCGTGCCCTTTGTCGCCAACAGCCCAATATGCTTCGTTTGTGAGATTTCTGCTGCTGGCTTAATAGCAGGCACGGTACCTACAATCGGGATAGAAAATTGCTCGCGTAAAGGCGGTAACACTACCGTACTAGCAGTATTGCAAGCAATCACAATGGCATCAAGTGGATAATCCTGATTAATTTTTTTACAAATATCCAATGTTCGTTGAATGATTGTTTCTTCTGATTTTTCTGAATAAGGAAAGCCTGCATTGTCAAAGCAATACAAATAATGGTTATCTGGCATGAGCTTTTTCGCTTCCCGATAAACGCTTAAGCCCCCCATTCCAGAATCAAAGAAGAGTACCGTTGATTTATTCATTTATAAAACTCTTTCAAAAATAACCGCACTTTAGGCATTCGAATAAATTTCTCGATTATTTAGCCAACGACGAATTAAACTTTCTGCCACATCCGGATATTTTACAATTAATGCTTTAGCATAATGTTGAACGGTTGGAATCATTTTACGATCGCGCATTAAATTCGCCACCTTAAATTCAGCGATACCCGTCTGCTTGGTGCCCAACACTTCACCAGGTCCACGAATTTCTAAATCTTTTTCCGAAATCACAAAGCCATCTTGGCTATCACGTAATACCTGTAAACGTTTTTGCGACACTTTACCCAACGGCGGTTTATACATTAAGACACAAAAAGACGCCGTACTGCCACGCCCTACTCGACCACGTAACTGATGAAGTTGTGATAACCCCAAACGCTCAGCATTTTCAATGATCATGAGACTGGCATTCGGCACATCTACGCCCACTTCGATCACAGTTGTAGCCACAAGCAAATCGAGTTCTGCATTTTTAAAAGCAGCCATAATATCTTGTTTTTCTTGCGGTTTCATTCGCCCATGTACAAGGCCAATTTTAAGCATCGGCAAGGCTTTCGTTAAATCTTCCCAAATTGCCTCGGCTGCTTGCGCTTCTAGCACTTCAGACTCATCAATTAACGTACAAACCCAATAAGCCTGACGTTTTTCATTAATACAGGCATTTTTGACTCGAGCAACGATTTCATCTCGACGCTCTTCAGAAATAACCACTGTCGTAATCGGTGTTCTACCTGGAGGTAATTCATCAATAATCGACGTATCAAGATCAGCATAAACCGTCATCGCTAATGTTCTTGGGATTGGTGTTGCAGTCATGATCAGTTGGTGCGGATAAAATCCTGCTTTTTCGCCTTTTTCTCGCAACATCAAACGTTGATGCACACCAAAACGATGCTGTTCATCTATAATCACCAAGGCTAAATCCGCAAATTCCACTTCTTCTTGGAACAAAGCATGTGTGCCCACCACCATTTGTACCGCACCGGACTTAATTTTTTCCAATTCCGCTTGGCGAGCTTTTCCTTTTACCTTACCTGCTAACCAGCCTACTTCAATACCAAAAGGTTCTAACCAACGGCGGAAATTATTTGCATGCTGTTCCGCTAAAATCTCTGTTGGCGCCATTAAAGCCACTTGTTTGCCATTATCAATCGCTAATAACGCGGCTAAGGCTGCTACCAATGTTTTTCCCGAACCCACATCGCCCTGAACAAGTCGCATCATCGGATAATTTTTTGCTAAATCCTGATCAATATCTGCTACTACTCTATTTTGAGCATTCGTTGGTTGAAAAGGTAAAGAAGCTAGAAAACGTTGCTTCAAATCAGTTTGATAATGCAATGGCAACGCTAAAAACTGCTGCGTACCCAACCGCACTTTTTGCATCGCAAGATTATGAGCAAGAAGCTCTTCAAAGATAAGTCGTTGCTGTGCGGGATGTTGTCCTTTCTCCAAAATATCTAATGAGATATCTGGCGGCGGACGATGCAGAAATCGAATAGCCTCCTTTAAGCTAAAAGGATGTGGATTAAATTCATTAGGTAAAATTTCCGTTAATTGGATTTTATCGAGTAAAGCCAATGCTTGATCGGTTAGCTTACGTAATGAATTTTGTTTTAAACCTTCCGTTGTGGAATAAATAGGCGTGAGCGTTTCCTCTAAAACCAATGGCGCATTATCCCGTATGATTTGATATTCAGGATGATGAATTTCTGCCATAAAACGCCCGCGTTTAATTTCACCAAACGCTTTGACGCGCGTACCAATCTGAAAACTGTTTTTCATCCCCGCATTAAAATTGAAAAAACGGAGCATAATCTTGCTCGTTCCATCAGAAAGACTTACGGTTAAAATAGGACGGCGCCCAAAGGCAACTTCACAGGTTTGGACAACCCCTTCAATGGTGGCATATTGTTCAGGACGAAGATCAGCAATGGGTGTTATTCTCGTGCGATCTTCATAACGGATAGGTAAATGAAAAAGCAAGTCTTGGAGATTATGAATTCCAAGACGGCTTAATTTATCGGAGATTGCCGCGCCTACACCAGATAAAGTGGTTAGGGGAACGGCATCGAGAAGTTGCGTGCTCATTATGCTTCATTAATATTGCGCTTCAAACGAATCACACTGGTAATTTGTTTGATTTTTCGCATAATGTTTTCTAAATGATAGATATCTCTCGCGCCAACTTGGATAATGACTAATAGCAGATTATTCTCTAATTCTTCCGTCCAAATACTTTGAATATTACTTTCACAAGTCGCGACCGCTGTCATGAGGCTACCTAATACATTTTGTTCATTAAGCATTTCAATGTGTAATTCGGCATCAAAATTGACCGCACTTTCAGCCTCTTCCCATTTTGCCGCGGTGAAATCTTTGGCATTACCTGACGTTAAATTAGAACAAGCTTGATGATGTACAACCACACCTTTCTTCGCCGTACTTAATGCCACGATCGGATCACCCGGAATTGGATGACAACATTGAGCGAAAGACGCTTTCATTTCGCCATCTCGGCTCAATGTTAGTGTACTTTGTGTATTTTCAGACACACCATCCACATCAATTTCAATAGCTTCATCCATTAATTGATGAGCAATGACACTCGACATTTGGTTACCTACGCCGATTTCCTCAAAAAGCTCATTGAGGCTTGAGAGATTCAATTCATTTAGTAACGCTTGGATTTTCTCTTCAGAAACCTCAGAGAGATAATGTGG
>CAUETL010000167.1:0-3721 GCA_959020685.1 Parahaemophilus parainfluenzae
AAATGCGAGCCTTGGAAACCAACAGGGTGCACTTCAAGTTGACCATTTTCATTAATTTGATAGAAACCACGTTGGAAATCTAAACGACCAGGCGCTTTTTTCAAATTAGTTTGGGCAATCGCTTGAAAGTGCGGTTGTTTTTTCGGGTGTTTTTTACCGCTTAATTTGGCAATAGCCGGTTGAACCAATTGATAGAATGTCACTAATGCAGAAACCGGATTGCCAGGTAAACCGCAGAACCAAGCATTTTCTAATTTACCAAATGCAAATGGTTTGCCAGGTTTCATTGCTATTTTCCAGAAATTCACTTGGCCTACTTTTTCTAACACAGTTTTCGTGAAGTCAGCTTCACCCACTGAAACGCCACCGCTTGTGATAACCAGATCTGCTTGCGCTTGTGCTTTCACAAAAGCCGCTTCAAATTCCGCTTGGTTATCCGGCAGAATACCGAAATCAAGCACATCACAATTTAATTTTTCTAGCATTAACTTCACGGTGAAACGGTTGGTGTCGTAGATTTGTCCCGCTTCTAATGGTTTGCCAACAGGCACTAATTCATCGCCGGTTGAAAGCACGGCTACTTTTAATCGTGGGAAAGCCTTCACTTCAGCGATGCCTAATGATGCAAGTAAAGGTAAAGAAACAGCATTTAACTCATCCCCTTGATGTAATACCACATCACCTTTTTTCACATCCTCACCAATACGACGGATATTTTGATTGGCTTTTGGTAATGCGGAAAAAGTCACAGTTCCATCTTCATTAACAGTGACATCTTCTTGCATCACCACCGCATCAGCACCTTCAGGAATCATCGCACCCGTCATAATTCTGACCGCACTTTGTGCTACCCATTCCCCTTGAAATGGATTACCCGCAAAGGATTTTCCTGCGACAGAAAGCGTCATGGATTGCTGTAAATCGGCTAAACGAACTGCATAGCCATCCATCGCGGAGTTATCAAAAGAAGGCACGTTAATCGGAGAAATCACATTTTCCGCACAGACACGATCAGTGGCTTCAGTTAAAGCCAGTGTTTCAGTTTTTGTTGGGAAGGGAAGTTGGTTGAGCATTTGCGCCAAGGCATCTTCAAGTGGCAACATAATCAATCCTTTGGGTTGAGCAAAATAAAAGTGGATATATTGTAGCCCGAAATACAATATGAAGGAAATTAATAAATTAGGGTGATTTTTCGCATTTTACGAATAATTCATCTTTTGCTAGAATGACGCATTATTTTTTTATAAATGGAAAGTGAATGAACGCGATTTCACCTGATGCGGAAAGTGTCCGCCGCGCCTTGGTAGCCAAAGGCATCGAAACACCAATGATTGATCCGACTCAATGTAAAGATGAGCGCCGTGCGGCGATTGCTTCGCATATGCGTGAAGTGATGAAATTGATTGGGTTAGATCTACGTGATGATAGCTTAGAAGAAACGCCAAATCGTTTAGCTAAAATGTTTATTGATGAAATTTTCAGTGGAATGGACTATTCCAATTTCCCGAAAATGACGAAAATCAAAAACCAAATGAAAGTGAGCGAAATGGTGCAGGTGAATGACATCACCTTGACCAGTACTTGCGAACATCATTTTGTGACAATTGATGGTAATGTTGCCGTCGCCTATTATCCAAAAGATTGGGTGATTGGCTTGTCTAAAATCAATCGCATTGTGGCGTTTTTTGCGCAACGCCCACAAGTGCAAGAGCGTTTAACCGAACAGCTTTTAACGGCATTTCAAACCATTTTAGAAACTGATGATGTGGCCGTTTATGTGAAAGCAACACATTTCTGTGTGAAAGCTCGTGGAGTAAAAGATACCCATAGTTATACCGTGACATCAGCCTATGGCGGGGTCTTTTTAGAAGATCGCGAAACTCGCAAAGAATTTTTATCTTCTATTCAGAAGTAATGAGCAAAAGCACCGAATAATCGGTGCTTTTTTGTTTATTAATTGTACGGATATAGGTTAAAATCTGCCCTTTCATTTTTATTTCGATTTTTATTTTTCTTGAGGATTTTCATGGCGAAAGCAAATTCAAAACTTTTTCTTGTTTTATTACTCGGCGTCCTTTCTGCATTTGGACCATTTGTAGTGGATCTTTATTTACCTTCACTGCCACAACTCGCGAGCTTTTTTGAAACGAATGCCTCAATGACACAGCTTACGCTTACCACAGCCATGATTGGTTTAGCGCTAGGACAGTTACTTCTTGGGCCACTCAGTGATAAATTTGGTCGAAAAAAACCGCTTATTATTTCATTAGTCATTTATATCATCAGTACGGTTTTAATTGTGTTTTCACCAAATATTGAAACGATGATTGTTTTGCGTGTGATTCAAGGACTTTCTTCGGCAGGAAGTGTTGTTATTTCTCGTGCGGTTGCAACGGATCTTTATCGTGGGCGTGAAATGACACGTTTCTTTGGTTTATTAATGACAATTAATGGACTCGCGCCAATTATTTCACCAATCCTTGGTAGTTTATTGTTGGAATACATCAGTTGGAAAGGTGTATTTGTTTTCCTTGCATTGATTGGTGTGATTGTTTTGATTTTCAGCTTCCGTCTAAAAGAAAGCTTAAGTGTCGAAAATCGCTTACAAGGTTCAATATTTTCCACCTTTTTGACTTTTGGTGTGATTATCAAAAATCGCTTATTTATGAGCTATGTAGGAATTCAAAGTTTCTTGCTTGGTTCCATGTTTGCCTATATTGCGGCTTCGCCATTTATTTTCCAAAGCTTCTATGGGTTGAGTGCATTTATCTTTAGTTTATGTTTTGGTGCAAATGGGGCAGCGTTAGTCATTGGAGCAAATATTGGCGGTAAATTGCCAAATCGTCAGGCTTTAGCTATTGGTGTTTTTGCTTTTGTGGTTGCTGCACTTTATACCATTGCGGTATTGATTATTCAGCCTTACTGGTTATTTATTGAAATCGGTTTCTTTGCAATGTTGTTATTAATGGGTATTACTTTCCCAGCTATTTCTTCTTTAGCCATGGAAAGTGAGCGCCAATATGCAGGCAGTGCATCCGCTTTGTTAGGTTTTGCACCTTTCTTTTTAGGTGGTGTAGTATCTCCGTTAGTGGGTATCGGCAATATTTTCTATTCAACATCCTTCGTTATTCTAATCTGTGCCTTACTTGCTTTGAGTATCTATTGGATGATTCGCCATAAAATCCCAACTTCAGCAGAGTAGTTGAAAAGTGCGGTCATTTTTGACGGTGTTTTAAAAAAGAAAAAGGCGAACATCAATTTGTTTGCCTTTTGTTATTTTAGCAATTAGTTTCGAATACTTAATTTCTCAAATTCATCGAAGAATGTTGGGAACGTTTTAGCCGTACATTTTGGATCTAAAATCGTGACGGGGGTATCCGACAATGCAATTAGAGCAAAGCACATTGCCATACGATGATCGTTATAGGTCTCAATTTCGGCATGTTTAAATTGAGAAAGGGCAAGCGGTTGAATTCGAATAAAATCTTCACCTTCTTCAACTTCCGCACCGACTTTTCGTAACTCAGCAGCCATTGCAGCAAGGCGATCAGTTTCTTTCACTCGCCAGTTATAAATATTGCGAATAACGGTTTCACCCTTTGCAAATAAGGCAGTTGTGGCAATCGTCATGGCTGCATCAGGAATGTGGTTCATATCCATATCAATGCCATGGAGCTCAGCTTGTTCTGCCTGAATAAAATCTTCACTCCAAGTGATTTTT
>CAUETL010000168.1:0-3711 GCA_959020685.1 Parahaemophilus parainfluenzae
TTGGAAAAAAGCTTTTTGTTTTTGCCATTGTTCAAATTGTTTTTCATCTAAGCGGAAAATAATCGGAATGAGCAACGGCTGTTGTGAAATTTCACTTTGTTGTAAGGTTAATTCATAATTTAAGGTTTGCAATTTAGCTAATGACATCAAATAAAACTGCTGATTTTGTTGTAAAAGCAATGCTTTATTTTCAATTAATGCTAATGCGCGTAAATAGCCCGTTTCACTTGCCTGTGGAAGTTGTTGTTCAATGACAGGTGTTGTTAAAAGTTGAGAATTTTCCGCAGGACGTACTAATTCACCATATAAGCGTTGTTCCGTCTTTGTAGGTTGTTCACGATAACCATATGACGGAACGTACTCACTACGGTTTGAAAAGTGTGGCCGATTTTCTGATTGTTTTTCGCGAGGCTGATGATGATTCGAAGCGAAAATATTGTGTCCCGCTGCCGCCCGATTGGGTTTCGGTTCATAGTTAGGTTTATATGAAGCCAAAGGCTCTCTTGCCTCATTTATCGCTGGAGCTAAATCCAATTCAGCTTGAGGAATAGTATTGAGCGCATTTGTTACGCCTTGGCAGATAAAGTCATGAATTAAGCGAGCTTGATGGAAACGAACTTCATGTTTTGTAGGGTGTACGTTGACATCGACATCATGTGGATTGAGGTCGATAAATAGCACAAACGCAGGATATTGTTCAGTATGCAAATGTTCTGCATAAGCTTGGCGAATCGCGTGGGTGATCACTTTATCACGCACCATTCGTCCATTGATATAGCAATAGCTCAAATCATTTTGAGAACGTGTAAACTCAGGTGTCGCCACCCAGCCAGAAAGATGCAGATCATCATGTTTCCAATCAATGCGCAAGGCATGTTGAACAAAATCATCGCCACAAATGGCGGCAACGCGTTTTAGTTGTTGTTCTTCATTCGTTGCAGGACGATATTGTCGAATAATTTTGCCGTTATGTGTGAGCGTAAAAGCAATATTAAATTTTGCTAAAGCAATTCGGCGAATGACTTCATCAATATGAGCAAATTCTGTTTTATCAGTGCGTAAGAATTTACGGCGAGCAGGCGTGTTAAAAAAGAGATTCGCGACTTCAACTGTTGTGCCGATTGGATGAGACGCGGGTTTAATTGTAGTTTCCATCTCTCGCCCTTGTGCATAAACCTGCCACGCTTCATTTTGCTCTGCAGTGCGAGAGGTAAGTGTGAGACGAGAAACCGAGCTGATACTGGCTAGGGCTTCACCACGAAAACCTAAACTTAAAATGGCTTCGAGATCATCAAGATCGGCAATTTTACTGGTTGCATGTCGAGCCAGTGCGAGGCTTAATTCTTCTTTAGGAATGCCACTGCCGTTATCTCGAATACGAATCAGGCTGGCGCCGCCGTTTTCGATATCAATATGAATTTTATTGGCACCGGCATCAAGGCTATTTTCTACCAATTCTTTCACCACAGAAGCAGGGCGTTCGACCACTTCACCTGCGGCAATTTGATTAGCCAGCTGTGGAGAAAGAATTTTGATTGCCATAGGATTCCTTATTTTTCTTTAAGTTTGATTTTTTGACCAGTCACGACTTTGCCGTTTTTCAATGTTGGGTTCAGTTTTAAAAGACGATTAACTGGTAAATTGTATTCACGAGAGATGGCATAGATAGTTTGATCGGCTTTCACCGTATGGTAAAGCGGGATTTCTTTCTTGCCATTATCTTTCTTCTCATTCCCTTTTGAAGAAGCGTCTTTTTTATCGTTGCCTTTTTTCTCAGGCTCTTTTTTACTCTCGGTTTTTTCTTGTTTTTTATCTTTTTTAGAAACGGTTTTTTCAGCTTCAACAATCTTACTGTTTTTTCCTTTGTTATCGGCTTTGGCTTTATCATCCGATTTAGGTTTTTCTTCTACCTTTTTGCCTTTGCCGTTATCCGGAATTTTAATGGTTTCATTTAACCAGAGTTCTTTACGTTTCAGTTTATTTAACTCAATAATTTCACTGACTTTTACATCATATTTGTTCGCCAGGCTACCAATGCTTTCACCTGGTTTCACTTTATGGCGTACGCCGCTGTCTTTGACATCGGAAGTGCGGTCAGATTTTTCGGTGTTTTTCTCTTCTTTTTTAGTTAGTTCTTCCGCTTTTTTGCCTTTGCCATTATCAGGAATCTTAATGGTTTCATTTAGCCAAAGTTCTTTGCGTTTCAGTTTATTTAACTCAATGATTTCACTGACTTTGACATCATATTTGTTTGCTAGGCTACCAATGCTTTCGCCTGATTTCACTTTATGGCGAATACCGCTGTCTTTCACATCGGAAGTGCGGTCAGATTTTTCATTATTTTTGTCGTTTGATTTTGTAGATTTGCTGTCTTGCTCATCACTAGGTGGAACAGCAATCGATTTTAAATTACCATTGCGATAAGCGACTAAGCCTTCATAAATCATGTAAGCAATACGACGACGATAAGCAATGGTATTCAGTTTTTGTTCTTCTTCCATATTAGAAAGGAAACCTGTTTCCACCAGAACAGAAGGAATATCGGGTGAACGCAATACGCCAAGGCTTGCATGTTGTGGCGTGCTACGACTTAATGAAGTCACGCGAGCAAAACGACGTAGAATGCTGTTACCAAGTTCATAGCCTGTGCGTTGGCTATGACCAAATTGCAGGTCGAGTACAGTTTGATCTAAATATTTGTCATTGTTATTGGAAAGTACTTTTCCTGCACCACCTAAAAGCTCAGAGCGTTTTTCATCGTCTTCTAACCATTGACCCATTTCATCGTTGGCACGGCGATTGGATAGCACCCAAACAGATGCACCACGTTGGTCTGCATTAAGAGAGGAGTCGGCATGGATAGACACGAGAAAATTTGCTTTGTATTTACGTGCAATTTCAGAGCGTTCTGGTACAGAAATGTAGTAATCGCTACTGCGTGTTAAGACGCCTTTGAAATTAGGATCTTTATCTAATAAGGCTTTTAATTCTCGAGCAATCGAAAGGGTGACATTTTTTTCATAAATGCCGAGATTTTTTCCGATAGCACCGGGATCTTTACCGCCATGGCCGGGATCAATGGCAATTGTCCATTGTGGGGCGGCAAATACAGTAGTAGAAATTAGAGAAAATATTCCAAAAAGAAACGAAAATTTTGCTTTCATGTAAGTCAGTTTTATAGTTGCGTCAAAATATGCTCACCCACTGAATTTTGAGCGATTAGCGTAATGTTGCGAGCATCGTCGTAATAATCAATATTCACCAATAAATCAGCCTCAGGCAAGATGCCCTTACCTTTTTCTGCCCATTCGATTAAGCAGATGCAATTTTGGCTGAAATAATCACGAATGCCCATAAATTCCAATTCTTCAGGATCGGCAAGACGATATAAATCAAAGTGATAAATCATTTTCCCTGCAATGCTATATTCTTCCACTAAAGTATAAGTAGGGCTTTTGACATTGCCTTGGTAGCCTAAACCTTGCACCATTCCACGAGTCAGGGTGGTTTTCCCTGCGCCAAGATCGCCATTAAAATAAAGCACAATGGCATTATCTTTCGGTTGTTTTATAAGCACTTCAGCCAGTTTTTTACCAAAACGGAGCATCGTGCCTTCATCAGGAATGTATTGGGTGAATTCGGTCATTATTAGAGTGATTTTTTTAGATTAAAGTTTCTAACGAATTTTATCGTATTTTAAAGGGAATATGT
>CAUETL010000169.1:0-3635 GCA_959020685.1 Parahaemophilus parainfluenzae
GACTTATAAGAATCATCCATGATGAAAAGAGAGAACTACAATGTTCTCTCTTTTTTTATTTTTTTAAAATCCGCTATAATTCTGAAAAACTCACGAATTGAATATTATGACTTATTATCTTGGCATTATGTCGGGCACCAGTCTTGATGGTGTCGATATTGCTCTTACTGACATCCATTCGAATCAAACCAAATTAATTGCGGCCGATTTCACGCCGATGCCAGCAAATTTACGTGAAAAAGTGACCGCACTTATTCAATCTGGCGAAACCACTTTACAGGCTCTAGGGGAGCTTGATCATCAATTTGGTTTTCTTTATGCCGATTGCGTAAATGCCTTTTTACGTAAACATGAGTTAAAACCTGAGCAGGTCGAAGCCATTGGCTGCCATGGTCAAACAGTGTGGCATTCCCCAAAAAGTCAATTCCCGTTTACCATGCAAATCGGTGATATGAATTTATTAGCCGCTAAAACAGGTATTACGGTTGTTGGTGATTTGCGCCGTAAAGATATGGCGTTTGGTGGACAAGGGGCGCCTTTAGTACCCGCTTTTCATCAAGCGGTATTTTTTGATCCTAACTGGGCAACGGTGGTGCTTAATATTGGCGGTATTAGCAATATATCGTTATTGATACCCGAACAGCCTGTCATTGGCTTTGATACGGGAACCGGTAATGCCTTGCTCGACCAATGGATCGAAAAACATCAAGGCAAAGCTTACGACAAAAATGGTGAATGGGCGGCTTCGGGTCAAGTAAATCCAGATTTGTTAGCGGCATTATTAGATGAAGATTTCTTTCAACTACCCCCACCGAAAAGCACGGGGCGTGAATTATTTAATTTGGCTTGGCTAGAGAATAAAATTCAAAAAATAGCAGGTAAAACGACCGCACTTTTACCACAAGATGTGCAAGCCACCTTGGCTGAATTTACCGTGCAAAGCATTGTTTTAGCCCTTAACAATATTCAGACAGCATTACCATGCCGATTACTTGTTTGTGGCGGTGGCGCTAAAAATCAGGCGATCATGAATGGCTTAAAACAAGCATTGCCAAGTTGGCGTATTCAGCTGACGACTGAATTAGATCTTGATATTGATTATGTGGAAGCAGCGGCATTTGCTTGGCTCGCTTATCGTCGTATGCATAATTTGCCCGCTAATTTACCGAGTGTAACGGGCGCTACAAGTGCGGTCAGTTTAGGGGCGATTTTTCCAAAGGAATAAACTATGGCAGAGAATTTATTACAAACCCTTTCAACTTTAATTACTGAGCAACGGAATCCCAATTCCATGAATGTGGATAGTTTATCTGCATTGGAAATTGTGCAATTAATGAATGATGAAGATAAGCAAGTGCCTTTGGCAATTGAAAAATGTTTACCTCAAATTGCCCAAGCGGTCGAGCGTATTGTTGCCGCATTTCAAAAAGGTGGTCGATTAGTCTATATTGGCGCGGGAACCAGTGGTCGATTGGGGGTGCTCGATGCTTCTGAATGCCCACCAACATTTGGTGTGTCACCTGAAATGGTAAAAGGTATTATTGCAGGCGGCGAGCGCGCATTACGTCATCCAATTGAAGGGGCGGAAGACAGTAAAGCACAATCCGTGATTGACTTACAAACAATTCAATTTTCCTCAAAAGATGTGTTGGTGGGTATTGCTGCAAGTGGCCGAACCCCTTATGTGATTGGTGCATTGGAATATGCAAAAAGTTTAGGTTCAGTGACGGTTTCGATTGCAAGTAATCCGAATTCAGCGATGGCAAATATTGTGGATATTGCCATTGATACGGTAGTGGGGCCAGAAGTATTGACTGGTTCGAGCCGTCTAAAATCAGGTACGGCACAAAAATTAGTACTGAATATGCTTACTACAGCTTCTATGATCTTAATGGGTAAATGCTATCAAAACTTAATGGTGGATGTTCAGGCAAGTAATGAAAAGCTGAAAGCACGCGCCATTCGCATTGTTATGCAAGCTACGGATTGCGATAAGGCACTCGCAGAAGAGACATTAAAGCAGGCTGATCAAAATGCGAAATTAGCGATTATGATGATTCTGAGTGGATTAGATCGTGCTCAAGCAGAGGCTTTATTAGAAAAATATCAGGGCAAGTTACAATTTGCATTGAAATAAGCAAAAATAAAACGCTAGGCATCAAACCTAGCGTTTTTTATCATTTAATAGTTTGCTTAATTAGCAATCTTGTTTACCGTAAGCATCTTGACGTAGAATTTGACGAACGCCTTCCTCAAATTGTGCTAAAACTTGATCTGCGTCTTTTGGATCTTTACCGCGAGCATCAAGGTAGAACTTGATTTTCGGCTCAGTACCAGATGGACGAGTGATTAAGCGGCTACCGTTTTCTAATACGAATACAAGGATGTCGCTTTGGCGATCAGTTTTAGTGTGGTCGATGAATTGTGCCACTTTAACACCACCTACTTCTTCTGGAGGCGTGTTGCGAAGTGCGGCCATTAATTTACCAATTTCAGATAAATCGCTTACACGAATAGAAATTTGACCACTGACATAAGCACCGAATTCTTGCGTGAAGTCATTGGCGTAATCCGCTAAGGTTTTGCCTTGTGCTTTTAAGTGACGCACTAAATCTAAGAACACGATAGCTGCAGAAATACCATCTTTATCGCGTACTTTATCAGGATCAACTAAGTAACCAAGCGCTTCTTCGAAACCGAATAATAAGCCTTGAACTTTACCGATGTATTTGAAACCGGTTAAGGTTTCTTCTGATTGGAAGCCGTATTTTTTCGCAATTTCAGCAAGCGCTGGAGAAGAGACTAAAGAGCACGCTAATACACCTTTCTCGCCTTTTGCATGATATTGTTTTGCTAAATACCAACCTAAGAAACAACCGACTACGTTACCATGTAAAGGTTTCCAGTTACCTTGTGCATCTGGAACCGCAACCGCTAAACGGTCTGCATCTGGGTCATTGGCAATAATGAATTCTGCATTGTGTTCTTTTGCCACTTTAATGGCTAAGTCTAATGCGCCTTTTTCTTCTGGGTTAGGGAAGTTTACCGTTGGGAATGTGCCATCTGGCCATACTTGTTCAGCCACAATATGAGGTTGTGGAAGACCTGCTTTGGTTAAGGTTTTGCTTAATACTTCATAGCCTACACCGTGCATCGCGGTATAAACGTAGTTAATGTCTGCTTGAGGTTCTTTAGCAAGAGAAGCGGTTTTTTCAATATAAGCGTTAACCACTTCATCATCTAGCACAACATAATCTTGACTACGTGGTAAATCTTTTACATTGCCTGCTGCTACTTTGTCGATTAATGCCGCGATATCTTTATCTGCAGGAGAAACGATTTGGCCACCGCCGTTCGCTTTACCCAAATAAACTTTATAACCATTATCTTCTGGTGGGTTGTGACTTGCAGTCACCATGACACCTGCGGTGGTATCAAAATATTGGATTGCGTAAGCTAATACTGGCGTTGGTAATTTACGTGGAAGTAAATAAGCTTTCACGCCTGCACCCGCCATGATTTCAGCGGTATCACGTGCGAAAACATCAGAGTTTTTACGACCATCGTAACCAATCACGATGGAAGGTTGTTTGTCGTAATCTTTTAAATAATCTGCTAAACCGCCCGCAGCTTGT
>CAUETL010000170.1:0-3620 GCA_959020685.1 Parahaemophilus parainfluenzae
TTGATTTGTCACCAACAGCTATTGATGCTATACCTGACGAAGTTGCATTTGAACCTGTTGCAATAGCAGATAATCCCGCGGCAGTTGAGCCAACTCCAGTTGCAATTGAACCAATACCTGACGCCTTACTTTCATAACCAACAGAAATACCTTGATAATGAGCAGAGGCACCAGCTCCAATAGAAACACCTCTAATTTCAGAACTTGTATTCGCACCAATCGCAATAGAATCATCTGCTTTAGCTTTAGAATTTACGCTGATTGCAACGCTACGTACACCTGCAGCAGTTGAACTATCACCTACAGCAGTAGCAAAAACAGCGGTTGCATTTGTAGATTCTCCGACTGCGACTGAAGATTTAGCAGTGGCATTGGAATCATTACCAATTGCTACTGATGAATCTTCTTTTGCTTGTGCGCCAGAACCAACAGCTAGAGAACTTTCACCGCCAGCTAATGATTTTGATCCAAATGCATTGGCATTTTGTTTTGATGCTTTAGCTGATTCCCCAATAGCTACTGTTTCAGCTGCTTCAGATTTAGCATTCGTACCAATTGCAATCAAATTTGCAGGTTTATTAGAATTTGCTGCTGCAGGATTTGTGACTTGTGCTTTAGCTCCTGTACCAATTGCAAGTGTATTTATGCCATCAGCAGTAGATTGAGTACCAATAGCTGTAGAGTTTTCACCATTTACATTATTGTTATTACCTAGAGCTAGAACTTCTTTTCCTAAAACGACATTATTTAAACCAAATACACTTGCTTTACTTGTGTTTTTATCCACAACAACATCTTTTTCTGGTGTGCCGATTACACGCTGAGCACCCACTTTATTATGTGCACCATATCCAAGAGAATGATCGGCATAAACTTTATTATCATCACCAACACTTTGGGTAAAATGACCATATGCATCATTTCCATCACCAATCGCATTTGCTTGTTCCCCTTTCACCACATTTTGATTACCGATGGCAGAACTTGAGCCTTGGCTTTCTTCCGCTTCAGCAGCTGGAATAGAATAGATTTGGTTTTGCTGACCAATAGCCGTATGTCCAGGACCTTTAACGTTAGTCGCTTCTATTGTTTTGTTTTCATTAACAGCGTCTTGTGTCGTGATATTCAGAATGTTTCCATCAGCAGCATTCGCCACAGCAACATTCACCCCAATAATTAATGCCGTGATAGCATTAAATTTAAAATTTTTCATAATGTCCTCGCTTGATTTTCTTCTTTAACTACATAAATTGCATGTAATTAAAAAATTTCATAGAGTTTTGTATAAATATACACAGAATAATATAGAATACGAATCGTTCATAGATTCAATCATTTGATTTATAATGTTTTTTAAAACAGGATAATTAAAATATCTTTCACTAAGAAAACGATTGCGTATCTATACGCTGGGATTATAGATGGCTTTTTTTGTATAGAAAAGTAAATGAGTATGGTAATTTTGTAAAGAATTGTAAATTTTGTTTGAATGTTGTTCGAACATTAGAAAATATATTTCCTTATTTAACTTAAGGATATTTTAAATTCAAAAAGTGCGGTCAATTTGCAAGAAGATTTCAAGAACGATAAAAAATCCTGTATAATCTCACTAATTTTTTGTTCAATTTTAAGCTTTTGTAACCGAATGATCGAAACCTCACAAACCATTCCTGAACTCGTCTCATGGGCGAAAGAGCGGGAATTTTCGTTAAATCTGCCGACAGAGCGCTTAGTGTTTTTATTGGCTATTGCCATTTATAACAACGAACGTTTAGATGGCGAGATGCTCGAAGCCGATTTAGTGGACATTTTCCGCCATACAGCCAATGCCTTTGACCAATCAACGGACGCGATTGCCACTCGTGCCAATAATGCTATTAATGAATTGGTGAAGCAGCGTTTTCTTAACCGTTTCAGCAGTGAATTTACTGAAGGCCTTTCCATTTATCGTCTCACTCCGCTAGGTGTTGGCGTATCAGATTATTATATTCGTCAGCGTGAATTTTCTGCGTTGCGTCTTTCTGTACAGCTTTCTATTGTGGCTGATGAAATTCAGCGTGCATCTGATGCTGCAGAAGAAGGTACAGCAAAAGGGGAGAATGAGCATTTTTGGCGCCGGAATGTTTTCGCTCCGTTAAAATATTCTGTGGCAGAGATTTTCGATAGTATTGATTTATCACAACGTGTGATGGATGAAAATCAGCAAAGCATTAAAGAAGAAATTGCCAATTTACTTACCAAAGATTGGCAGGCTGCAATTTCCAGCTGTGAGCGTTTATTAGATGAAACCTCAGGCAATTTACGTGAGTTACAAGACACCTTAAATGCAGCGGGTGATAAGTTACAGGCTCAATTATTACGTATTCAAGATTGTGTAATTGGCCATGATGAGCTGTATTTTATTGAACAATTAATTACCGATTTACAATCCAAACTTGACCGCATTATTAGCTGGGGACAACAAGCTATCGATTTATGGATTGGTTATGACCGTCACGTGCATAAATTTATCCGTACCGCCATTGATATGGATAAAAACCGTGTATTCTCACAACGCTTGCGTAATTCTATCCACAGCTATTTCGATCATCCTTGGTTCTTGTGGACTGCTCAAGCGGAACGTTTGGTCGATCTGCGTGATGAAGAAATGGTATTACGTGAAGATGATGCATTGGGTGAATTACCTGAAGAATTGCAATATGAGTCTTTGGCTGATTTACATGATCAAATCGTAGAGCATATGCAAGGCTTACTCATTCAATACCGTGAAAATAATCGTCCGATTGATTTAAGTTTAGTCTTAAAAGAACAATTAGAGGCTTATCCGCTTTCACGTCATTTTGATGTGGCACGTATTATTGTGGATCAAGCAGTGCGTTTAGGTATGGCAAATGATGATTTAGCCGGTCTTTATCCGCAATGGCAGGAAATTAACGATTACGGCGCAGAAGTACAAGCGCATGTGATTGATAAATATTAATTTCGTGGCTTACCCAAAAACGAATTCATAAAATGAGAAATTAACCATGACAGATATTCAAGATGTAATTTCCCCGAAATTGGCAAATGCCATTGCAAATCCTATTTTCCCGACAGTGGACAGTTTATTGCGTTCAGGTCGCCATATCAGCACAGATCAATTAGATAATCATGCTTTTTTAATGGATTTCCAAAATGAGTTGGATGGTTTTTATCGCCGTTACAACGTTGAACTGATTCGTGCGCCGGAAGGCTTTTTCTATTTACGTCCGAAAGCGACGACGTTAATTGCCCGTTCAGTGCTTTCTGAATTAGAGATGTTGGTAGGAAAAGTGCTTTGCTATTTGTATTTAAGCCCAGAACGTTTGGCACAGCAAGGTATCTTCAGTACACAAGAAGTCTATGACGAATTACTCAACTTAGCGGATGAAGGCAAGTTGTTGAAAACCGTCAATCAACGTTCCAGTGGCTCGGATTTGGATAAACAAAAATTAGCTGAGAAAGTTCGTGCGGCGATCGGTCGTTTACGCCGTTTAGGCATGATTCATACCGTGGGTGAACAACACAGCGGTAAATTTACGATTTCAGAATCAGTCTTCCGTTTCGGTGCTGAAGTGCGTTCAGGTGATGACCCGTTAGAA
>CAUETL010000171.1:0-3595 GCA_959020685.1 Parahaemophilus parainfluenzae
CAAAAGTGGATGAATTTTTACAAAGTGCGGCAAAAGGCACCAATATTATTGGCGCATATTCTTTAGAAGATTTAGCTTCTAAATTAGAAAAACCACGTAAAGTGATGTTAATGGTGCGCGCGGGTGATGTAGTGGATCAATTCATTGAGGCATTATTACCGCACCTAGAAGAAGGCGACATTATTATTGATGGGGGTAACTCAAACTATCCAGATACAAATCGTCGTGTAAAAGCATTGGCTGAAAAAGGCATTCGCTTTATCGGTTCGGGTGTTTCGGGCGGTGAAGAAGGTGCGCGTCATGGACCATCTATCATGCCTGGCGGTAATCACGAAGCATGGCCATATGTTAAACCAATCTTCCAAGCAATCTCAGCTAAAACAGAACAAGGTGAGCCTTGCTGTGACTGGGTTGGGCGAGATGGTGCTGGACATTTTGTTAAAATGGTGCATAACGGGATTGAATATGGCGATATGCAATTAATTTGCGAGGCATATCAATTCTTAAAAGAAGGCGTGGGATTATCTGATGATGAATTAGAAGCAACCTTCAAAGCATGGCGTAACACTGAGTTAGATAGTTACTTAATCGACATCACTGCCGATATTCTTGGCTATAAAGATGAAGACGGTAACCGCTTAGTGGATAAAATTTTAGATACTGCAGGACAAAAAGGCACGGGTAAATGGACTGGGATTAATGCCCTTGATTTTGGTATTCCATTAACCTTAATCACTGAATCTGTATTTGCCCGTTGCGTATCGTCTTTCAAAGAACAGCGTGTGCAAGCCTCTCGCTTATTCAACAAAGTAGTCCGCAAAGTAGAAGGCGATAAAGCAGCGTGGATCGAAGCGGTACGTAAAGCCTTATTAGCCTCAAAGATTATTTCTTATGCACAAGGTTTTATGTTAATTCGTGAAGCATCTGAAAACTTTGGTTGGTACATTAACTATGGCAGTACGGCATTATTATGGCGTGAAGGTTGTATTATCCGTAGCCGTTTCTTAGGTAACATCCGTGATGCATACGAAGCGAACCCAGATTTAATCTTCTTAGGTTCAGATAGCTACTTCAAAGGCATTTTAGAAAACGCATTAAGCGACTGGCGTAAAGTGGTGGCAAAATCTATCGAAGTGGGTATCCCAATGCCTTGTATGGCATCTGCTATTACCTTCTTAGACGGTTACACTTCAGCCCGTTTACCGGCAAACTTATTGCAAGCACAACGTGACTACTTCGGTGCACATACTTATGAACGTACTGATAAACCACGTGGCGAATTCTTCCACACTAACTGGACTGGTCGCGGTGGTAATACTGCATCCACCACTTATGATGTGTAAGTCTAAAAACGCATGATAAACTCACCGCACTTTGTTCGAATAAAGTGCGGTTTATTTTTACCTTATTTTGGAGAAATACATGTTATCTCAATCACGCTTGGATAAAATTTCAGAAATGGGAAATCTTCTCAATGAAGCAGAGAGTTTCTTAGCCGAAGCAGAACAATTTCTTGAAAAATGGCAAGCCTTCTTACCAAAAATGAAAACCTTAGAACACTATTATTTTGATGGTGACTGGCGAGAAGATTATCAAGCTTATGAGGATGGTAAGATCCCAGAGGATATGCCTTGTGGTGTATTAAGTGAAGATTTAGTGTTTAATGCGAGTACGGGGCATCATAGTTTGGCGATTGAATATTTGAAAGTGGTAGCGAAAGTATTAGATCAAGCTAAAGATTAATATTCAATATATTTAATTGTTCAGAAAAACATCGAAAAACGCATATTTTTGAACTTTCATTCATCTCTGTTTGTCTTAGGGATCACTATCAATATGGATAGTTTTATATGTTAAACACGGAGAGATCCTATGAAATTAATTGGAAAATCACTTGTTATCGCGATGACTGTTATTTCTCTTGCAGCATGTGGAAATATGAGTCGTACTCAAAAAAATACAACAGCTGGCGCCGCTATCGGTGGTGCAGCAGGCTATATGCTTGGTGGTAATGCCGCAACCACATTAGGTGGTGCCGCATT
The DNA here is from genome assembly GCA_959020685.1 of Parahaemophilus parainfluenzae. Classification (GTDB taxonomy): domain Bacteria; phylum Pseudomonadota; class Gammaproteobacteria; order Enterobacterales; family Pasteurellaceae; genus Haemophilus_D; species Haemophilus_D parainfluenzae_T. The sequence continues at coordinate 2,043 of CAUETL010000171.1, forward strand.
AGGTGGCGTAATCGGTAGCCAAGTCAATAAATAGTCAAAAAAATAACCGCACTTAATTAAGTGCGGTTATTTTATTATTTCTCGGCTGTTTTTTCTGTGCTTGGTTTACGGCGTTTACCTATATTTTTCGTATCTTTATGACGAAGTTTGGTTTTCTTCTTCACCTCTAATTTTTTCTTTTCTTCACGCTTTTCTTTAATACGTGCTTTTTGCTTTTTAGACATAGATTTTACTTCCCCATCTTTCGGTGGTTTAGTACGAGGTTCTAGCCCTTCTAAAATACGCGCTTTCAAAAGCTCTTCCGTATAACGTTTAATTTTACCAAGCAATTTGTAGTCGTGGGCTTCCACAAAAGAAACTGCTGTGCCTTTTTTCCCTGCACGAGCGGTACGACCAATACGGTGTAAATATGTATCTGCACTGTAAGGTAAATCGAAGTTCATGACATGTGTGACATCATCAATATCAATCCCGCGAGCAGCCACATCAGTAGCCACTAACACAGTAACAACACCCGATTTCAACTTATCAATGGCATTATTGCGTTGTGTTTGCGCCATATCGCCTTCTAAATAAGTAGAACGAATGCCACGTTTACGCAAGGTTTCAGAAAGCTCACGCACATCTTCGCGACGACGAACAAACACAATGCCACGGCTCACTTTTTCGGTTTCGATAAAACGTGCAAGCAACTTAATTTTATGTTCATTGCTATCTGCATGATAATACCACTGATTGATTTTCTTACGCTCGCGACGGCTTGGCTCTGCATCGATTTTTACTGGGTCATTCAATAAACGTTCTGCAAAATCGACTAATAACTCCCCTTCTAATGTCGCTGAGAAAAGAAGGGTTTGCTTACGCCAACGTGTTTCGGCAGCAATTTTCTCTGCATCTTGACCAAAGCCCATTTGCAACATGCGATCCGCCTCATCAAAAATCAGCATTTCTACCGCACGACAATCAAAATTTTCTTCTTTAATGTATTGCAATAAACGCCCCGGTGTTGCCACCACGATATCCTGATTTGAATTAAATACTTCCCCATGATTTTGATACGCCACACCACCGGTAATCGTAGCAATCTTCAAATGCGTGAATTGCGCCAATTCTTCCGCTTGTTCCGCAACCTGCATCGCTAACTCACGAGTTGGCGTTAAAATTAAAATACGAGGCGCACCGGGTTTACGACGGGGATAATCCAATAAATGCTGAATCGCTGGCAATAAAAATGCGGCAGTTTTTCCTGTACCGGTTGGTGCAGAACCTAACACGTCACGCTCTTCCATTGCTGCCGGAATCGCTTCTAATTGGATGGCTGTTGGGCGGGTGTAGCCTTTCTTTTCTAAGGCTTTTAATAATTCGGGGGAAAGATCGAATTCTTCAAATGGGGATAAATTCATTATTTTGCGTTAATTTGTTAAAATTGGGGCTGATTATACCTGAAAGTGCGGTCATTTTCCGCAAGATTTTATGAGCAGCTTTACCTTCAAACAATTCCATATTAATCAACAACATTGTGCAATGAAAGTCGGCACAGATGGCATTTTACT
>CAUETL010000172.1:0-3572 GCA_959020685.1 Parahaemophilus parainfluenzae
TTGTTTAACAATTTCATCCGCTGTGGCAATCAGTAAATCCACGCCTTTTTGTTCTGTTAAGCGCGTTACCATCACAAATACTGGAACATCTGGCTGTTGTGGTAGATTGAAATAAGCTTGTAAATCAGCTTTATTTTTCTTCTTACCCGCGATGGATTTTAATTTGTAGTGATGCTGAATATAAGGATCACAGCTTGGGTGCCAAATTCCTTGATCCACCCCATTTAAAATACCCGTCAATTTACCCGCTTCACGTAAATCTGTTAACAACCCTTGCAAGCCATACGCAAAGTCTGGAGTGGTAATTTCTTTTGCGTAAGTTGGACTCACTGCTGTCACCATGTCGGAATAATAAAGACCCGCTTTTAAATACGAAATTTGACCAAATAACTCTAGACCATCAACATGGAACATACCTTCCGGTAAGCCAATTTCATATAGGTGACGATGTGCGAATTGTCCTTGATAAGCAAGATTATGAATCGTAAATACTGATTTTGCTGGACGACCTTTATTGAAGAGATAAGCTGCCGCTAGACCTGCGTGCCAATCGTGCGCATGCACTACTTCCGCTCGCCACCAGCTATCTAAGCCGGTCGCGAGCTCCGCGCCTACCCAACCTAATAAAGCAAAACGCTTATAGTTATCGGCATAATCATTGTAATCTGTATCGTGATAAGGATTCCCTTCTCTCCAATAGAGATGCGGTGCATCAATTAAATAAATCCCTACGCCATTGTATTCGCCGTAACGTAATACAACATGACCTGCAAAATTATTAAATTCTGTTACGACATGTGTATTCTCAATACCCGCTGAAATTTTTGTATAGGCTGGCAATAAAATACGTGTATCAATACCAATTTCTTTTTGAGCAAAAGGTAGCGCCCCTAAAACATCGGCAAGCCCGCCGGTTTTTAACAAGGGATACAATTCCGAGCAAACATGTAAAACTCTCATAATTTTCCTTTTATACTTAAAATTGTGCTGTCATTGATAACAGCACAATCTTTTTAGTTCACTTAAAACACTGTCAAAATTGACCGCACTTTAGTCCAAATGTTCTTCGTTAGTGACTTCTTCGCCTTGCAATTTTTTCAACATTGTTGAGGTTACAAGTACAACTTTACCGGTAGAACTTACACGGAAACGTTTACTATCTAGGGCTTTATCCACACCGATTTCCATACCATCTGGAATAATACAATGACGATCAATAATACAATCTTTCAATGTGCAATTTTTACCAATTTGTACCTGTGGTAACACGACGCAGTGATCAACAGAAGAGCCTTCATTGATTTTAATTCTGTCGAATAACACAGAGTTACTGATTGATGCATCGGTAATCACGCAACCACCACCGATAAGCGAGTTATCTACCGGTTTTACATTGGCTTTTTTATAGAAGAATTTAGATGGATAAGCTTGTACTGGGTTACCACGAATTGGCCAGCTTTGGTCATAAATATCTAATTGTGGATTTTCTGAAACTAAGTCGATATTAGATTGCCAGAAGCTATCAAGGGTACCCACATCACGCCAGTAAATTTCACCTTCAGTGTTACGTCCAGTACAAGAACGGCTGAACGGATGCGCATAAAGCACACCTTCTTCTAAGCATTTTGGCAAGACATCTTTACCAAAGTCATGAGATGTGCAAGGTGTGTTCACTTCTCTATCAAGCATTTTATAGAGATACTCTGCATCAAAGACATAAATTCCCATCGATGCTAATGAAATGTCTGGTTTACCAACCATCGCTGGTGGATCTTTTGGTTTTTCAACGAAGGCTTTCACTTTTAGATTTTCGTTTACTGCCATCACACCAAATTCACTTGCTTCAGAACGAGGTACTTCAATACAACCTACTGTACATTTTGCTCCACTTCTCACGTGATCCATCAACATGACACTGTAATCTTGTTTATAAATATGGTCACCTGCAAGAATCAAAATGTATTTTGGACGATAGTGATTACGGATAATCGCCATATTTTGATATACCGCATCCGCTGTACCACGGTACCAAGTAGAATCATCAATTTGTTGACGAGCCGGTAACATATCAACGAACTCACCGCGCTCTTGTGGTAGGAATGACCAACCAGTTTGTAAGTGGCGTAACAAAGAGTGAGCAGCATACTGAGTCACGACACCGATACGATTAAGACCGGAGTTAATACAGTTGGAAAGCGCAAAGTCAATAATGCGACGATTACCGCCGAAATATAATGCAGGTTTCGCACGTTTATCTGTTAATTCATGTAAACGAGAACCACGACCACCGGCTAAAATAAGCACTAAAGTATCTTTAACCAATTCATATTTATTAAGATCACTTTTCATAACAAACTCCATCGTTTTTATCATCCATATGTTCCAACACTTCAAATGCTATACCGCTCACATCACATTGTTGAATCACGCTATTTTCAGTTTCGGCAATCTTTTTCCATTTACCCTTTGGCAAATAAAAAGATTGCGGTTCAGTTTTTGCATTAATTAAGAAAAGATATTTGCCGTCTAACATAACTTGTAGGGCTTTTCTTTCCCGATTATGCCAATCGTCTAGGGTCATCGGGCTTCCACCACAATTCAACCACGCGACATTTTCATCCGACCACCAAGCGTCCAGCTGCAAACTTTGAATTTTTTTTCGTAATGCAATGGTTTGCTTGGTGAAGTCAAATAAGGTTTGGTTAAAATCATCCCACTTTAACCACGTAATTTCGTTATCTTGGCAATAGGCATTGTTATTGCCATATTGACTGTTGCCGAACTCATCTCCGGCAAGCAGCATAGGTACACCATTTGCCAGTAATAAAGAGCCTAATAAGCCTTTTTCTGATAAAACACGGTTATTTTCGACCGCACTTTGCCATTCATCAGCTAAATCCAGTTTAGAACCTTCAACTCCATGATTGTAACTATAATTTTCATTCCGTCCGTCACGGTTATCTTCACCGTTAGCTTCATTATGTTTATGGTTATAGCTCACTAAATCTCGCAACGTAAAACCATCATGGGCTGTAATGAAATTCAAGCTAGCATACGGTAATCGACCTTCACGATTAAAGATATCGCTAGACCCCGCAAAACGCTCTGCAAATGCCCCCACTTCACCACTTTGCCATAACCAAAAACGACACATATCATCACGAAAACGATCATTCCATTGAGAGAAATAAGCGGGAAAATACCCGACTTGATAGCCGTAATGACCAATATCCCAAGGTTCTGCGATTAATTTAATTTGCTGTAGAACGTCATCCTGTTCCATTTCCGCAAACAATTGTGCATTTGGATTGAAATCAGGTGTTTCACGACCAAGCACGGTGGCTAAATCAAAACGGAAACCATCTACATGGCATTCAATCACCCAATAACGTAAGCAATCTAATACCCATTTTCGAGTGACATCATTGGCAAGATTGAGCATGTTGCCACAGCCTGTCCAGTTAATGTAATCACCATGCTCGTTTTGCCAGTAATATGTTTCATCATCAATACCGCGCTGACAAAATGTCGGGAATGTTTTTTCGGATTCTGCCGTATGGTTAAACACCACA
>CAUETL010000173.1:0-3545 GCA_959020685.1 Parahaemophilus parainfluenzae
CAAAGCACCATAGAAAGGAAATTGTAGAGATAGTCATTATGCGCGATAGGTTGATTTTCAAAGCCTAAAAGAAATTGACCTAATAAGGCATTGGTTATTGCTGCAAAGACTATCAGTGCAATCACACCATTTAATAAATGTGCATCACGGAAGAGGACAACGTTTCGGAATGCCCCAATTGTGCAAAAACGTGATTTTTGCATCAGCACACCGAGAAGTAATCCGCCAGCAAGTGACATCCAAATAGCCGCATGTTGTGCACCAGGGCCTTTTTCAGAGGTGTAAATTGCGAGATTTTCACCAAATTTAAATTGGGTTAAGGCTAAAACAAGCAAAATCACCGCAAAGATTGGACCGATTAAGCCCGAAGATTGGCTTTGCTCCTTAGATTTACCTAATGAGAATCCTCGATTAGCGAAGAAAATGCCACCCAATACGCCAGCAAATAATCCTACGATACCTGCAATTGCAGTGAGATCACCGCTGCCTAATCGTAAATAAGCACGCCATGGACAACCTAAGAAAATGAGTGCACCAAGCATCGCAAAAAAGCCTAAGCTAATACGAGCAAGTGGGGCAGAGCCACCACGAGGTTTGAATTCCTTAGATAAGAATGCACTAGCGAGAGCTCCTAAAACTAATCCAATGAGTTCTGGACGAAGGTATTGCAATGGGGCGGCGTGGTGTAATCCAAGCGAGCCGGCTGTATCGCGTAAGAAACAGGCCGCACAAAATCCCATATTACCAGGATTGCCATTGTAAGTAAGAAGTGGCGCAACGATACCAAGTGCAGCACCTGCAACCACAGGCCAAGTTAAAATTTTCATAATTAGACCCTTGTGATATCTGAAGTTAAATTGAATTGTGTGTTTTTAATAATAAAAACAAAGGTATTGTAGAAAGAGTTGAAAAATAAAGAAAGTTTATTTTCTTGAAATTGTGAGCGGGATCAATTAATTGATATTAGTAACCTTTAAATCCATTTCCCCAAATGCAATTCTACAATATCAACTAAATGTCGAAGAAATGTGGTGTCTTGATCGTTGTGGAAACGGTCTGTGTCTCGAGATTTGAAGAGTAAAAGTGCGGTTGATTTTTGAGGTGTTCCCCCTAAACGGCAAATCGCCACAGAGCCGATAGGGAGCTCTTCTGGAAGGAACATGAGGGCTTTTTCTTTATTGGAGAGATCGCCTAAATAGAATTGGCGTAACCCCATACGCTCTAGGCGAATGAGTTCAAAGGCTTTTCGGTCTAACCAATGTTGTTCAGGAATAGAATTATTTTTTTGCCAGCTGTCAGTGAAAAGTAAGATTTTAGCACCTTCTAGTTCATAGCCTTTTGCCCAGTCATCAAGCTTTTCATTGATGGCAATGAAGTCTTCTGTTTGAAATAGTTTTTTCTGCAAAGGTAAGAGAGCAAAGAAGATATCCGCTTCTTGATGAGCAAGTTGATGAAATTTTTCGAGGAGTTGAGTAAGCGTTTTGATTTGTTCTCGTTGCTGCGCAAGTTGTGCTTCGACTAATGACATCGTCCCTTCTTCATGGCTATGCGGAATGGTAAGCTGTTGAAGTAGTTCTGGGTGATGAGTAAAAAAATCTGGGTGATTTTTTAGGTAGTCAGCAATATCTTGTTCAGTCATCAAAAACTCCTTAAAAAATAACCGCACTTGGTTGTACCAAAGTGCGGTTTATTTTTATGCTGTTTTAGGCCGCAAATGGATCGCGTAAAATCATTGTTTGAACACGATCTGGGCCCGTTGAAAGGATAGCCACTGGTACGCCAGTTACTTCTTCGATACGTTTGATGTAATCACGGCAAGTTTGCGGTAATTTATTTACATCAGTCACACCAAAGGTGTTTTCTTTCCAGCCAGGTAAAGTCTCGTAAATAGGTTCTACGCCTTCCCAATCTTTCGCTGCTAATGGGGCATATTCAACGATTTCGCCATTTGGCATTTTGTAAGCCGTACAGATTTTTACTTCATCAAAGCCATCTAATACGTCTAATTTGGTCATACAGAAACCAGAAATTGAGTTAAGTTGAATCGCACGGCGAATCGCTACAGCATCAAACCAACCACAACGACGTGGACGACCAGTTACTGCACCAAATTCGTTACCTTTACGGGCAATTTCAGCACCGGTTTCATCGAATAATTCAGTGGTGAATGGACCGCCACCAACACGAGTACAGTATGCTTTGATGATACCTAACACATAATCAAGGTTACGAGGACCGAAACCAGAACCTGTTGCTACGCCACCTGCAGTGGTGTTCGAACTGGTTACATACGGATAGGTGCCGTGGTCGATATCAAGCATGGTGCCTTGTGCACCTTCGAATAGGATGTTGTCGCCATTTTTACGAGCAGTATCTAAAATAGTTGTGATATCTGCTACCATGCCAGTAATAATATCGGCTACAGCGAATACATCGTCTAATGTTTTTTGATAATCAACAGGTTCTACTTTGTAGTAGTTCACCAATTGGAAATTATAGTATTCAAGGATATTTTTTAATTTTTCAGCAAAGGCTTCGCGATTGAATAAATCGCCCACGCGTAAACCACGACGAGCTACTTTATCTTCGTAAGCTGGGCCGATACCACGACCGGTTGTACCAATAGCTTTTTTACCTAATGCGGCTTCACGTGCGTGATCCATGGCAACGTGATAAGGTAGGATTAATGGACAAGCTTCTGAAATTAATAAACGTTCACGTACTTTTACGCCACGGCTTTCTAATTCGCCCATTTCTTGCATTAATGCAGCAGGAGAAAGCACAACGCCGTTACCGATTAAACAAGTCACGTTATCACGTAAAATACCTGATGGAATTAAGCGTAATACGGTTTTTTCACCATTAATAATCAAAGTGTGACCTGCGTTGTGACCACCTTGGTAACGCACCACATATTTAACGCGATCTGTTAATAAATCAACGATTTTGCCTTTCCCTTCATCGCCCCACTGAGCGCCAAGAACAACAACACTTTTTCCCATAATTTCCGCCTTAAGTTTGCGTAAGTTTATAAATCAGACAAACGATTACTCTACTCTTTTTTGGTCATAATCTCAAATTTTAAACGTAAAAAAGTGCGGTTATTTTTAACCGCACTTTCAGTAAATTTTTATTCAAACAATGATTTGTGTAATGAACGAACCACGTCATTTGCTTTGTCGCTCATCGCGAGCATACAAATATTATTGGTGCTTGCGCCATAGCTAATCATGCGAATGTTATAGCCTTCAAGAGTGTCAAAAATACGTTTTGCCACACCTGAAGCGAGGTGTAAATCATTTCCAATTAATGCGACAAGCGATAAGCCGGTATCAACTTTTACGGTGCAATATTGGCTTAATTCTTCTAATAATTCAGGAGAAAGTAATTCTACACCAGATGAAGCAGAGCCTGTTTTATCTAAGGTTAATGCAATGCTTACTTCAGAGGTTGTGATCGTATCCACAGAAATTTTATATTTTGCTAAGATAGTGAATACATTCGCTAGGAAGCCTTGTGCATGTAACATACTGAGACTTGAAAGC
>CAUETL010000174.1:0-3194 GCA_959020685.1 Parahaemophilus parainfluenzae
ATTAAAAGAAGATGGCATCACATTAAAACACTTAGATCTCGGTGGTGGTTGAGGCGTAACTTACACTGATGAAACGCCACCTCACCCTAGTGACTATGCAACTGCGTTGCTAAATAAATTAAAAAATTATGAAGATCTCGAAATTATTCTAGAACCAGGTCGAGCGATCGCAGCGAATGCGGGGATTTTAGTGGCGAAAGTGCAATACTTAAAAAGTAATGAAAGCCGAAACTTCGCGATTACCGATACTGGGATGAACGATATGATTCGTCCAGCACTCTATGAAGCTTATATGAACATCATTGAAATTGACCGCACTTTAGGGCGTAAAAAAGCCATTTATGATGTTGTTGGCCCGGTATGCGAAACCTCTGACTTCCTAGGTAAACAGCGTGAGCTAGCTATTGTTGAAGGGGATTATATTGCTCAACGTTCTGCAGGAGCTTATGGTGCAAGCATGTCCTCAAACTACAATTCTCGCCCACGCACGGCTGAAGTGTTAGTGGATGGAAACAAAGCTCACTTAATTCGTCGCAGAGAAAATCTCAGCGAATTATGGGCACTAGAAAGCATCGCTAAATAAATAAAAACGGTCAAGACTTATATCTTGACCGTTTTTTATATAACTAAATAATTCGAGAGAATTGTTGTCGTTTTGCTGCAGCTCTTGAATAGGTATCAAAGCATAAGCAAATATTACGAATTAATAATCGACCTTTAGGCGAAACTTGTAAGCCTGTTTCCGTTTCAGAAATTAATCCATCTTCAAGTAATGGTTTTAATAACTGTAAATCTTCAGCAAAGTGCTTTTTGAAATCAATATTATATTGTTTTTCAATTGGTGCAAAATCAAGCTTAAAGTTACAAATCAGCTGCTTAATCACATCACGGCGTAAGCAATCTTCTTCGGTCATCGCTAAACCTTTATGCAGTGCGATTCCTGAATTTTCTACATCATGATAATAATGTTTTAATTCTTTTTGGTTTTGAGCATATGTATCACCTAATAAACTAATGGCTGATACACCTAAACCTAGCAAATCACATTCTTCCTGAGTGGTATAACCTTGGAAATTTCGGTGTAAGATACCTTTCTCTTGGGCAATCGCTAATTCATCATCTGGTTTAGCAAAGTGATCCATACCAATAAACTTATAGCCTGCATTACCTAAGGTTTCGATCGTTTTCTGTAAGATTTCTAACTTGGTTTCCGGCGGCGGTAATTGATCTTCTTTAATTTTTGCCTGCCCCGCAAATCGACTTGGTAAATGAGCATAGTTAAAGATACTTAAACGATCTGGATTTAATTCAATCACTTTATGTAATGTGAACATAAAACTTTCCACATTTTGAAGTGGCAATCCATAAATTAAATCAAGGTTCGTCGATTGGAAACCTAACTCACGAGCGCGAACAAGCAATGCATTCACAAATTCTTCATCTTGTTCACGGTTTACCGCTTTTTGAACCGCTTTATTGAAATCTTGCACGCCCATACTAATTCGGTTAAAACCAATATTGCGTAAATGATCAAGCATGTCGAGCTCAATTTCGCGTGGGTCCATCTCAATACTAACTTCTGCATTATCCGCAATCGTAAAATGATCTTTAAGCATCTTCATCAAACGAGCAGATTGCTCTTCTGTCAAATAAGTCGGTGTACCGCCGCCCCAATGCACTTGAGTCGCAACACGATTTTTGAATAATTCTGAACGCGCTTTGATTTCTTTTTCAAGATAATCAAGATAAATATCCGCCTTATGTTGATGACGAGTAATTACCTTATTACAGCCACAAAAGTAACAAAGTTTGTGACAAAACGGAATGTGTACGTAAAGGGAAAGTGGTCTTTCCGGATAACGATTAGCCGCTGCAATAAAATCTTCGTTTGTGTAACTTTCATTAAATTCTAATGCAGTTGGATAAGATGTATAACGAGGTCCTGATTGGTTATATTTTTGAATTAACGCAAGATCCCAAATAATTTCAGACATTAAGCTTCCCCAAATTTCTCTACGTCATTTAAAAACTGACGTAACTCCAACATAATTTCTTCTTCAAATTTTGCTTCTGCACTTTCTCGCTCAAGATCGAGTTTCATTCTTTCTTTTTTTAGCAATGCTTTCCGAGCTTCATGCGTAGGCATTTCTTTCACAATATTATAAAGTGCATACATCGCTTGATATGGTTGCAAAGATTGTCCCAAAGGGAGTAAAAGCATTGATAAACGAATCACCCCTTCTGAATGGTTGCAGTCTCCATTTTGCATAGCTTTAGCGATAATTACCATACTCTCTTTTAGGCGTTTTGTACGTGCTATCTTAGCCTGTTTAATGAGAGTGTTTTGATGACGTAACTTCCTAAGTAATTTAAAAGCATAAAATGATACGCCAGCAATAATTCCCAAAGCAATAATACTTAAAATGATCGGCCACATGACAATTATCTGAATTGGTTGATATCAATTTTCTCGAAGGTTCGATAGAGGTCATCCTCTGTCTCTTCTTCATCCTGAATACCTAATTCTTCCATTAAGTGAGCAATACGATCTAAGCATTCATCCACAAATTGTTGATCAGCTTTACTAATCGTTTTGCCTTCATCTAAAGCATCCAACAATTCATTTAGAATTTCATTATTTTCTAAACGTTCTAACTCCACTTCAGGCGCAAGTTTTTTCGGTTCTTTGACGGCTGGAATTGTCATCCCTTTCTCAGGCTTATTCACAAATTCAACAATCAGTGGAACCTTTTTACGGCTACCAATACGCGGATCTTTTTGTTCAATGACTTGATTATGTTTATTTTGTTCAGCGTTACTATGACGAGAACCGGATGCTAAACCTTTATGTTTACGTTTTTTCTTATCTTCTCTTGCCTTAGCGTCTAATTCATAACGTGTTAATTTCTTACCTGATAGCTTTGGTGCTTCAGGTTTCTTGTCCGATTTACGAATTGGCATAATATCGCTAATTTTACGACTTTTCTTTTTACGAGCCATTTGTGTTATTTATCCTATAAAAAATTTTGGTGATTGTACCATTCCACCTCTATTTTCTCATTAAAAGATTTAAACATCTTTAATAAAACTATTCTGATTTTGACCGCACTTTTTATTTATTAAAATAAAATCTAAAAATAAAAACCCCAAGCCATTCAGCTCGGGGTTCACATTCAGTACCTGGCGGTGTCCTA
>CAUETL010000175.1:0-3189 GCA_959020685.1 Parahaemophilus parainfluenzae
CAAGAGAAGACATAGAAATTCCTTTTAGGTGAAATACGGTTGAAATGAAAAGTGCGGTCAAAATTGACCGCACTTTTAGTGATTAGAAATCGCTTTCTGCATCATCATTAGATTGTTCAATATCAGCCATTAATGCTTGTTCTGGGTTAGCGACTAATTCAGCACGAAGTTTCGCTTCAAGTTCGTCTGATTTCGCAGGATTTTCATGTAACCACTTCATCGCATTAGCTTTACCTTGGCCAATTTTTTCACCGTTATATGCATACCATGCACCGGATTTTTCAACAAGTTTGTGTTTAACACCAAGTTCAATTAATTCTCCAGCTTTGGAAATCCCTTCTCCGTAAAGAATTTGGAAATCCACTTGGCGGAAAGGTGCGGCTAATTTGTTTTTAACTACTTTAACACGAGTTTCATTACCAATGACTTCATCTCCATCTTTAACTGAACCAGTGCGACGGATATCTAAACGCACAGAAGAGTAGAATTTTAGTGCGTTACCACCAGTTGTGGTTTCTGGGTTACCAAACATGACACCTATTTTCATACGAATTTGGTTAATAAAGATAACAAGGCAGTTTGCATTTTTGATTTGACCAGTTAATTTACGTAGCGCTTGAGACATTAAACGCGCTTGTAAACCCATGTGTGAATCACCCATTTCGCCTTCAATTTCAGCTTTCGGGGTAAGTGCAGCAACTGAGTCTACGATAACAACATCTACTGCACCAGAACGTACTAAGGCATCACAAATTTCAAGTGCTTGTTCACCATTGTCTGGCTGGGAGACTAAAAGTTCTTTCACATCAACGCCAAGTTTTGCCGCATAAATAGGATCAAGAGCATGCTCCGCATCGATAAATGCGCAAGTTTTACCTACTTTTTGTGCTTGAGCAATAACCGATAAAGTTAAGGTTGTTTTACCAGAAGATTCAGGTCCAAAAATTTCAACAATACGCCCCATTGGTAAACCACCAATACCAAGAGCGACATCAAGACCTAAAGAACCCGTTGAAACAGATTCAACGTCAAGGGCTTGAGTATCACCCAATTTCATAATTGAGCCTTTACCGAATTGCTTTTCAATTTGACCAAGTGCTGCTGCGAGCGCTTTTTGCTTTTCTTCTTGAGTTGCCATATAAAACCTTCTTGAATAGAGTTATCTAAATTTGGCTAGATTATATCTGTATTGATGTACAGTATCAAGAGAAAATTTTTTCCTTGATGAAAAAATGTGAAATAGATTCCAAACTTGAGAAATAGTTTATTTAAAATCAACTTCTTAAGTGTTTTTTTAGATCTTGAATTTGTGCTGAGAGAATTTTTTTACCCAGTTCATATACAGTTCTTATTTTGGTTTCATCTCGTTCTAATCGACCTATATTGAGTGATACATTTGGACGAATCACAAAGATTTTATTTTGTTTTTCTAAGCGAATGATTTCTTCTACTTGTTCATTATAAGTACGGTAGCGATTTTCTAAGGTTTTAACTAAGTGTGGATATTTGCGATAAAAAAGCTTGAATAAAAAAGAAGAAGATTTTGTTTTACGGTAGTCGATCGGTTGAGTTAAAACAACGATGATTTTATCACAACCGAGCTCTTGTGCTTTTTCAAATGGAATACTATCGGCAATTCCGCCATCTAGGTATTTTTGTCTATTAATTTCTACAAACTTTGAGACAAAAGGCATGGCCGAAGTTGCTCTGAAGTATTCCATCTCTTTGAAAACATCTTTGATTTTGAAATACTCTGCTTTACCATTCTCAATGTTTGTGGCGGCTAAATAGAAATCAATGTGAGATTTCTCGAATTCATTTTGATCAAAAGGGTCGAGATTAAAGGGGAGATCATAGAAAGCGAAATCTTTATTGATAATATTGCCCGTTGTAAAAAGACTATGAAATCCCATGTAACGTTTATCTTTAAGATATTTTAGGTTATATCTCAACGCTCTTTCTTTTTGATTGGATGCATAATTGATGCCAAATAATGCACCTGCAGAAATGCCAATAATTTTATCTATTTGAATGTTTTGTTCCATCAGTGCATCAAGGACACCTGCGGTAAACATACCTCTCATGCCGCCGCCCTCAAGAACGAGTCCTACTGTCATTTTTACTCCTGAATTCTAAAACTTTTAAAAGATTAAATATTAAACTATAAACTTATTTTTTCTTATCTAGTTGTTTATCAATAAATAAATTTTGCATTTGCGATCTTTCTCACAAAATTGAAATTTTATATTCGTCACACTTAACTGGTTATGATATAAACATTTTTGAGAAGTACTTCTTGGTATAGTCGTATGTGATTAACCTTGAAATAAGGAGGAGTTTTAAAATGAAAACTCTCATAATCCCAAATGATCATATCAGTAAAGTATGTGATTTGTTAAATCAACTTATCGGAGATGTAACAAGTAAAAATTTATTTACGGGATATGGCTTGTATCATAAAGAGAAAAATATGTTTGCGGTTTGGGCAAACAATAAGGTTTACTTACGTGCTAAGGATGAGCTTTCGATAAAATTAAAAGGACTTGGCTGTAAACCTTTTGCAACAAATGAACTCAATAAACGCTTCGTATTATCTGATTATTATGCTTTAACCGAAAGTATCTTGAAAGATAATGTTTTAATGAGAACCTTGATCATTCTTTCTATTAGTCAAATCAGGAAGGAAAAATTAGATTCTGCACTATCTAAGATTGGGAGAATTCGTGATTTACCGAATTTATCGGTTAAGTATGAAAGAGCTCTGAAGAAAGTGGGTATTGATAATGTTGATACCTTACGGCAAATAGGCGCTGAAAATGCGATTGTTCGTTTGAAGAAAGCGGATATAGGGGCAACTGAAGCTTTCTATTGGCGGCTTCGAGGTGCTTTAGATAATCGTAATTGCGAGTTTTATACTGAAAAAGAGAAAGAAAGAGGGCTAAGTAAACTTAATGAAATACTTTCTGCAAATGGGTTTAGACGTTGTAAGCGGGCCTTAAAAAAGGCTGAATAGCATTCACATAAAGGAGTTAACGTTTAAAAAATCATCTATCGAAGAAATTTCTAAAAAAAGTGCTTGCGTGGATTTCAAAAATCCATATAATGCACTCCACACAACGACGCACTGTTGTGACTCTTAAGAAAAACCAGTGCGTCGTTCTTTTTTGCTCTTTAACAATATATCAGACA
>CAUETL010000176.1:0-3170 GCA_959020685.1 Parahaemophilus parainfluenzae
GCTAATCCAGGCACTGTCGAAGCGGAGCGTTTTAAAGGTTATGTGGACGCCGGTGTAACGCGTATTTCCATGGGCATCCAAAGTTTTAATGACGATAAATTACAACGTTTAGGGCGTATTCATAATGTGGCGGAAGCTAAAAGTGCGGTCAGTTTGGCGAAAGTTTCTGGGTTAAAAAGTTTCAATCTAGATTTAATGCACGGCTTGCCAAATCAAACGCTTGAGGAGGCTTTAGATGATTTGCGACAAGCCATAGAGCTAGCTCCGCCACACCTTTCTTGGTATCAACTCACCATTGAACCCAATACCATGTTTGCTTATCGTCCGCCTACATTGCCGGATGATGATGAGCTTTGGGATATTTTTGAGCAAGGTCACCAACTTTTAACCGAAGCCGGTTATCAGCAATATGAAACATCCGCTTATGCGAAACCGGGCTTTCAGTGTCAGCATAATTTGAATTATTGGCGATTTGGGGATTATTTGGCGATAGGCTGTGGCGCACATGGAAAACTCACTTTCCTTGATGGCGATATTTTACGTTTTTCTAAAACGAAGCATCCAAAAGGGTATTTGCGAGGTGAGTACCTTTATGAAGAAAAAAACGTGGAAAAAAATGACCGCGCTTTTGAATTCTTCATGAATCGCTTCCGCTTATTGGAAGCGGTGCCAAAAAAAGAGTTTGAGCATTACACGGGGCTTTCTCAAAGTGCGGTCAAAAATCAAATTGATTTGGCCATTCAACAGAATTATATCGTCGAAACACTAGATTCTTGGCAGATCACCGAACACGGGAAATTGTTTTTGAACGAGCTGTTAGCGCTTTTTTTAGATGAATAAAATTTTTTCATCATCACGAATAAATTTTTACACTTGTTTATTTAATAGTGTCGTATTAAAGTAAAGCAAACGTTTACGTTGTTATCCACGGTTTAAAAGGGAGAGAAAAATGGACCAATTAGAAATGAAAAAATTAGCGGCACGTGCAGCGTTAAAATATGTTAAGCCCGATACCATTGTTGGCGTGGGAAGTGGTTCAACAGTGAATTGTTTTATTGAAGCCTTAGGAGAATTAAAAGATCAAATTCAAGGCGCGGTAGCAGCATCTAAAGCCTCAGAAGAATTATTACGTAAACAGGGCATTGAAGTGTTTAGTGCTAACGATGTATCCAGTTTAGATATTTATGTGGATGGCGCAGATGAAATCAATCCACAAAAAATGATGATCAAAGGCGGCGGTGCGGCACTGACTCGCGAAAAAATTGTGGCCGCTTTAGCGAAAAAATTTATTTGTATTGTGGATGCTAGTAAACAAGTAGATGTGTTAGGCAGCACATTCCCATTGCCAGTAGAAGTGATTCCAATGGCACGTTCACAAGTTGGTCGTAAATTAGTCTCTCTTGGTGGCGCACCTGAATATCGTGAAGGCGTGGTAACGGATAACGGCAACGTGATTTTAGATGTACATAACTTCGCAATTTTAAATCCAGTGGAAATGGAAAAAGAATTGAATAATGTCGCAGGTGTAGTAACAAATGGTATTTTTGCCTTACGTGGGGCGGATATTGTGATTGTTGGTACACCAGACGGCGCAAAAATTATTGATTAATAAAAATAAGGAAGCAAACATGACAAACAAAGTCTCACTCGACAAATCAAAAATTAAATTTGTGCTATTAGAAGGCGTGCACCAAAGTGCATTAGATACCTTACATGCGGCGGGCTACACCAACATCGACTTTTACAAAAAAGCCTTAGATGGTAATGAGCTAAAAGAAGCCATTAAAGATGCGCATTTTATCGGCTTACGTTCACGTACCCAATTAACTGCAGAAATGATTGAAGCTGCACCGAAGCTTATCTCTATTGGTTGTTTCTGTATCGGTACCAACCAAGTGGATCTTAATGCAGCAAAAATGCGTGGGATTCCAGTATTTAATGCGCCATTCTCTAATACACGTTCTGTGGCTGAATTAGTGTTGGGTGAGATTTTGCTCTTAATGCGCAATATTCCTCAAGCGAATGCAGATGTGCATCGTGGTTTATGGAATAAATCGGCAGTGGGTTCTCATGAAGTGCGCGGCAAAAAATTAGGTATTGTGGGTTACGGCCATATCGGTTCGCAATTAAGTATTATTGCGGAGTCTCTAGGGATGGAAGTATATTTCTACGATATTGAAAATAAATTGCCATTGGGTAATGCAAAACAATTACACACACTTGAAGAGTTGTTAGGTTCTTGTGATGTGATTTCGCTTCATGTACCAGATTTACCTTCAACTCGTAATTTAATGAGTGCTGAACGTATTGCACAATTAAAACAAGATTCTATTTTGATCAATGCGGCACGTGGTACGGTAGTGGATATTGATGCTTTAGCAGCTGCACTTGAACAAGGTAAAGTTCGTGGTGCAGCGGTTGACGTATTCCCTGTTGAGCCTGCATCAATCAATGAAGAGTTTGTTTCGCCACTACGTAAATTTGATAATGTGATCTTAACCCCGCATATCGGTGGTTCAACCGCGGAAGCGCAAGAAAACATTGGTTTTGAAGTAGCGGGTAAATTTGTGAAATATTCAGATAACGGTTCAACCCTTTCTTCTGTGAATTTCCCTGAAGTATCCTTGCCAGAACACGTTGGTACAAAACGTTTACTTCATATTCACGAAAATCGTCCAGGTGTATTAAACAAATTGAACCAAATTTTCGTTGAAGCTAATCTCAATATTGCGGCACAATTTTTACAAACCGATCCGAAAATTGGTTATGTTGTCGTTGATATCGAAACAGATGATGCGTCTCCGTTATTAGCGAAACTTCGTGAGATTGAAGGCACAATCAAAGCCCGTGTGTTGTATTAATTTGAAAAATTAAGTAAAAACTGACCGCACTTTGTGTGGGATGGAAAGCAAAATGGGCAAAGTAAGTTAGTTTACTTTGCCCATTTTTATTAACTGTTTGCAGCTAACATTTATTTGATCATCGCCTTAAATAGATTACGGCGATCAGAATTAAATGTCGGCTGTGCGGTTGGGATAGATAAAATCATACGCAAACAATCTTGCGTCAGTTGAACCGCTTGTTCGTTAGTTAGATTCGGGTCGAGTGGCGAATGTAAGGAACAACTTAAATATTGCGGTACATTTTCAAGACTACTAACGGTGAAAGTA
>CAUETL010000177.1:0-3158 GCA_959020685.1 Parahaemophilus parainfluenzae
TTTTTTATATGTTTTTTAGTGCTTATATGATTAAATAACCTAACTTTAAGAAGTTATACACTAACTTTCTAAAATCAAAATAGGCGAGGAAACGATAAGATGAGATTTACATTACCACTACTATTATCTCTAACTTTGTTTGGTTGTTCTTTTGGTGGTTTTCAGCCTCCGCCACCACATGATCATTGGCGCTTACATAATTCTAGGGTTTTATTTCCTAACTCAGATCCTCAAGGACGTATTAAATTTCTTGACAGAAGACAAAAAGATATGTCGGATTGCGGTATGGATTTTGTGATAGGGGAAAGTGTTAATCCAGAAGTAAATCTTTGTTTAGAGAAAAAAGGTTGGTATCTAGAAGGCGGTCCAGTTTGTGAAGAAAGGCTAATGTGGGATAGTCCAATATGTACCCAATGGCGAAAAAAACACAGTAAACCTGATGCTAAGCCTTGGGGGTAAGTATTAGGTAGTACAATTTTCGTTTATTTCTCGATTTTTCTTTCCATTAAATATAAAAGTGCGGTCAATTTTGACCGCACTTTTTTACATTAACGTTGAATCAAATAGCGTAATTTGGTGCCATCTTGTTCAACGCTTAATAGTGTGTAACCGTGGTTTTTAGTGTCAACAGGAATGTTGTTGATAGATTGGGCACAGTCACTTAATAGCTCTAAAATTTCGCCTTTTTGTAATTGAGGCATGGTTTCGAGCATCACGATTGCTGGATACGGGCAAGGTTCACCTAGCGTATCTAACGTGTAATCTGGGGTGATGTCTTTTGGATCTTTATCTAATTTTTGAACAACGGTAAATGCCATAATAATGTCCTCTTTTTTGAATGAATTCGTTAATATTTAATTAGCAACCACAAGCTTGTGGATTCGCTGCCGCAATTTTTGCTTTAGCTTTTTTCAAGAAGTGGCGTTCCCACCAAACAACAGCGATTAAGCAAAGAATAAGCAAGCCGTAATTCACTAATAAACCGCCAACAGGGCCAAAGGATTTCAATAAATTAAGTTTTTCGTAATCTAACGCAAGTACAGGGGCAAGATCGTCCCATGCGTAGGCTAAATAGGTTGAACCAACAACGTTACCCACACCTACCCACATAAAGTGAACTTGACCTTCCATTGAGCGATACATCCAACCGGTTTCACATCCGCCTGCTAATACAATACCGAAGCCAAATAATAAACCACCGATAATTGCATTTGGACCCGCCCACATGATTTTGGCCGGCACGCCTAATTGAATGTAGCTGAATACGCCAAGCGTACCCACGAGAATACCGAAGATGATGGCTTTTGCCATATAAGCACGGCCGGTTACCCATAAATCACGGAAAGCGGAAGTAAAGCAGATTTGAGCGCGTTCAATTAATAAGCCGAAAGCTAACCCACAAAGCATCGCAAAACCCAGTTTGACGGAGTTTGTCATCACATAAAGTGAAGCAATCAGGTAAGCAAAAAAGACCACCATACCAATCCAAAAACGACGATTCGCTTGTTTCGGATCCGTTTCTTGTAATTTTGCTGCACCTTTTTTCAATTCTAATTTCACACGGAATATCGGAAGTAAGGTGACTTTTACCCCTGCATAAGTACCTACGGCTGTGGCAATAGTAAAGAACCAGGCGTGAACAGAAAATTGAGGAATACCGGTGAAGAGAGAGGCAAGGTTGCAGCCCATTGCTAAACGTGCACCGAAACCGGCTAATGCACCACCAATGAGGGCTTGAACAATACGACGTTTGTGTGGTTGATTACGCCATTTGACGTTGTTTGCCCAAAGTGCAGCAGAAATACAACCCGCGAACATACCTAAAATCATCACGCCATCAATACGGGTGAAGATCGTGCCTTGCATGCCGATAATTTTATAGTAGCTCCAGTCGGACACATCGACACCTAGCGCTTGCAAAGCATGACCGCCCCAACGGGTAAATTCCCCTGTGACCGCCCAATAAGTGCCGGTTACCCCAAAGTAATAAGCTGAAATAAGCCCCGCTGCAATGACTGCCGCGACAGGATTCCAGTACTTGATCAGATAATTTTGTTTGAATTGTTGCAAAATCTCTTTCATGAGAGAGTTAATCCTTAAACTAATGAAATGATGATTTGCAAGTACGGTATAAAATGAAGAGATTTTTGAAGTGTCTACCATTTTCCTATACACAAAACTTGCGATATAAGACAAATGAATTGTCGAACAAGATAATAGCATTTGTTTTTGGGCAATGCACGAGGGGAAGGATAATTATTTGTGGGTAATTTTGAGAGAAGGACAGACTTGTGGTCTGTCCAACTATTAGACGGGTAATTTCATTTCTCGGACACGCATAGTTAATCCATCGATTAACAATAAGCGTCCACATAAATTTGAACCGATTTTTAACCGCACTTTGATGGCTTCTAAGGCTTGAATAGAGCCAACAATGCCCACAATTGGCGCCAGTACGCCCGCCTCTACACAGCTTAAAACATTTTGTCCAAAGAGCTGGCTAAGTTGGCGATAGGTTGGGGTATTGGGCTCATAAGTAAAGACGGATACTTGCCCTTCTAAACGGATCGCCGCACCTGAAATTAGCGGGATCTTCGCTTTCTCACAACCACGATCGAGCGCATTACGAATATCCACGTTATCGGTACAATCTAATATCACATCAAAGTGCGGTATGATTTCCGCGAGTTTTTCTTCGGAAAGTTGCGCATTGATGGTTTCAATTTCTACGTGAGGATTAATCTGTTGTAACGCGATTTTAGCCGATTCCACTTTAGGCATATTTAATCGGCTATCGGTGT
Source organism: Parahaemophilus parainfluenzae (assembly GCA_959020685.1). Classification (GTDB taxonomy): domain Bacteria; phylum Pseudomonadota; class Gammaproteobacteria; order Enterobacterales; family Pasteurellaceae; genus Haemophilus_D; species Haemophilus_D parainfluenzae_T. The sequence continues at coordinate 2,802 of CAUETL010000177.1, forward strand.
GCAACACCTGACGTTGCAAATTGGAAAGCGATACGGTGTCAAAATCCAGCAAGGTTAAAGGACCTACACCAGCTGCGGCAAGATATTGACTTGCCGCACAACCTAAACCGCCCAGACCGACAATTAACATGCGGCTGTCTTTGAGTTTTTCTTGTCCGTCAAAATCAACCGCTTTTAAGATGATTTGGCGGTTATAGCGCAGTTCTTCTTCGTAGCTTAATTCAGCCATTATTGCCCCAATAGGTGATTAAACGGTTCAATGGTGACGATTTCACCCGCAGCGACATTGCCACGATCTTTTTCGAGGCGAATAAAACAGTTACTTTTCACAAAAGAGCTGAATAAATGCGAACCTTG
>CAUETL010000178.1:0-3124 GCA_959020685.1 Parahaemophilus parainfluenzae
TTTTCTTTAAGGAGTTTTTTCGCGATATCGCCTTGTGTGCCACCTGATAAAACAATTACACCCTCACGGTGTTCAATCAACCATTCCTGGTCGATATAAGGCAAGTCCACATAGCCGCGTTGATAGGCTTTTGAAAGTAATAATGTGATGTTTTTATAGCCTTCATTGTTCTTGGCAAGTAAAGTGAGGGTGAATAATTCCTCACCGCATAGCTCGCTTTTAACATGAACATCGGCACCAATAATCGGTTTAATCCCCGAAGAAAGGGTTTCACCATAAAAACGCACCACGCCACAAAAATTAGTAAAATCGGTTAATGCCAATGCAACCATATTATTTGCTGCACACGCTTTGACCAATGGTTTCACTTTTACGATACCATCAATCATTGAAAAGTCAGTGTGAGTACGAAGGTGTACAAAACGCGGTTGAGTTGACATTAATAATCCTTATTTTGATAGTTAAAACAGATAACTTAGGCTTTTTTAATATCTATTCTAGCTAAGCCTTCTTTAAAAGCGAATCCATAACGTCTTGGTATTGACGCTTCAAATCGACCATTCTCTACTGTAGTTTCATAGCTGCAAACTTTAAATTCAGGCACACGAATAAAGGAATAATCAACATTCACCATAGGCGATATTTTTGAGTATAACGTCCATCTGACTTTGCACCCTTCTTCAAAAGAGGTTTTCGCATCAAAAACGCTTGCCCCTTCGCAATGTGCAATTTGGTAATTAGGATAAAACTCTCCAGGGAAAGGTTTTGCATCACAGAAATTAAATACTCTATCATGAGCGAATACATCTTGGCGAATATAGCCCCACAACTCTTCAGCAAGGAAATCCTGATCGGCAAAATGACGAGAGTCGTAACCCTTATCAACAAAACGTTGAATTCTTACTTCCATATCAGGCACAGCGCCAGCTTTAGCGCCCCACATCCCCGCTAAAATAAGTGCGGTATGAGAACCTGAATCACGCATCGTATGGAATGAGCGACCATTTTCAATCCATTCAGCCACGGCTTCACTCTCTCGGTGAGAAACCACGGAGTCAGCATCACGGAAGATCACATACTCAGCTTCAGGATCATTAATGGCGAGAAAACGCCACATTGCACCAGGCCATTTATTCACTGGTGAAGTAACATAAACCACTTCTGCACCATTATTTTTTAATCGCTGAATTGCTTCAGTAGAAACTGAATCATCTACATAAAAACGGCATACCCAACCAGGGAATAACATCGGAGAAACCTGTGTATTTAATACAGCCGGCTCAATATATTTAGAGTTATTACCAAATAAAGAAAATGCAATAATTCGTTTACCATTTTTAGGTGCAGGAGCTGGGAGCATTTCCTGTGTCGGAACGGGAATAGCTTTATCTTTCAACTCAAGAGCTAAACTGCCATAAAAGCCTGAACGCTCCCAATTGTCTACGGCACCATAAGCATGTGCCAATAAATCTAAAGCCGGAATATATTGTGCATCTAATTTTAATGTTTTTAATTCTGCTTCAATCGCCTCTTCCCATTTTAATTGTTGCAAATAAACATAAGCAATTTTATGAGGGTATTCGGGATTATTGGGATCAAGCAAGCAAAGCGTTTCAGCCAACTTGACTGCTTCATCATATTCTTTATTTTCAAGTGAAGAAACGTAAGATCGCTCTAGCGCTTTTTGTGCGTCGATATTATTCATAATCAAAATAAATTGGTCATAATTATTACGCCGGAACTATGAAAGCACCGGCGTAACGAAATTTTATATTCAGGTTTTATTATTTTCTTGCCAATGGTGGCACAAAAGTTAAACCTAAATCCCAAGGTTGTTCAATCCAAGTGTTTTGTGGAATATCAATCACGTAATCATCCACTAACTCAGCACCTGCAGGTTTTGCGAATACCGTGACGAATTTTGCTTTTGGATACATTTCACGAATTGCACGAGCGGTATTGCCGGTATCTACCAAATCGTCTACCACGATCATTCCTTCACCATCACCATCTGCGCGGTGTAATACTTTTAATGCACCTTGTTCATCGTGATCATAGCTAGCAATACACACGGTTTCTACGAAACGAATATTTAATTCGCGAGCAAGTACCGCTGCTGGGAATAAACCACCACGGCTTACTGCGATGATACCTTTCCACTGAGTGGCAGGAAGTAAACGTTCCGCTAATTTGCGGGCATGCATTTGGAACATATCCCAAGTCACAACATATTTTTCGCTCATAACAAATACCTTAAACTTTGTCGCTAAATAAAAAAATTGCGGAATTTTAACCTGAAATGGCGTTTTATGCTATGATTTCCGCAAAAATTTTAATGAAAAAAGGAGTTCATTATGTCAGAAATTACCACATTACAACCGCAATTACTTTGGAAATGGTTTGATCAAATTTGTGCGATTCCACATCCTTCTCATCACGAAGATGCGCTCGCAACCTTTATTGTCAACTGGGCGAAAGAAAAACAATTTTTTGCCGAGCGTGATGAAGCCGGTAATGTATTAATTCGTAAACCTGCCACAGCAGGTATGGAAAAAAGCCAACCTGTTGTGTTACAAGCACATTTAGATATGGTTCCGCAAGCGAATGAAGGCAATCCACATAACTTCGTTCAAGACCCAATTCGCCCTTATATTGATGGGGATTGGGTAAAAGCACAAGGTACCACACTTGGCGCAGATAACGGTATCGGTTTAGCCTCTACCTTAGCTGTATTAGAAAGTACCGATATTGCACATCCACCACTTGAAGTGTTACTCACCATGACTGAAGAAACCGGAATGGATGGTGCCGTACACCTTCGCCGTAACTGGTTAAAATCAGAAATCTTAATTAATACCGATACTGAAGAAATCGGTGAAATCTATATTGGTTGTGCTGGTGGGGTAAATGCTAATGTTGAACTACCTGTTCACCGTGAAACCAATTCATTCAACCATACTTTGCAAATTAACTTAAAAGGTTTGCGGGGCGGTCACTCTGGTTGTGATATTCACACCACACGCGCGAATGCAATTAAAGTATTGGCGCGTTTATTAGCAAAACTTTCACAAAATCAACCGCACTTTGCCCTTGCAGAAATTCGTGGTGGCTCAATTCGTAATGC
>CAUETL010000179.1:0-3110 GCA_959020685.1 Parahaemophilus parainfluenzae
ATAGTAGTTTGACGGTATTCGTTATCCAATAAGATTTGAATCACTTCATCAAAAGAAAGGTTGTCAGACAGTTTTACGCTTTCTAAGCGACTATACACTTCAGCCGGTAAACGCCAAATCTGGCCATCCATTTTTGAGCGAATTTGCCAGTCTAAATAGCCACCATAAAATACGGCGAGCGTCCCTAAAGTAAAGGCTGCTTTAGCTAAAAAGATTTTACAAGAACGGCGCTTATTTGGCGCTTGTATTTCTTGTTGTTCTGATGAGGTGTTTTCCGTTTCCGACATAATAGTTAGCTTCAGAGAATGAGGTTAAGCAATAAATTCAAAATAGGCATTAAGAAAGTGGATGAAGTCTGTTGTACCACATAAGGCGATACTTTCTTCATCATAATAATGGAAGTCGTCTTCTAAAATTTCATCTGTTTCAATTGCAAGATTATTGGCGCGAATCATCACTTCATCGGTATTGATAAAAAGCGTGTATTCGGAACCAATCAGCGTGATTTCATCATTATTTTTAATCTGCTCACAGGCAGAAAGTGCGGTCAAAAACGCTTGAGGATTTGACCGCACTTCTGAATTAAACCAATTGGCTAGAGCAATGTGTTCCATCGAACATTTGGCATGCACATTGCCTAGATAATGGGTAAATTGAAAATCCATATTAGATACTGAATGACGAACCGCAACCACAGGTACTGGTTGCATTTGGATTGTTCACCACAAAACGAGAACCTTCCAAGCCTTCAGTGTAATCCACGGTGCCGCCAATTAAGTATTGTAAACTCATTGGGTCAATCACTAATTGCACACCGGCTTTTTCAATGGTTAAATCACCTTCATTGACTTTATCATCAAAGGTGAAACCATATTGGAAACCGCTACAACCGCCACCGGTAATATAAACGCGTAATTTTAATTCGTTGTTTTCTTCTTCGCTAATTAAACTTTTTACTTTATTGGCTGCCGCATCAGTAAAAGTTAGCGGTACGGCCATATCTAAATCTGACATATCTCTATCCCCACTTTCCTAAAAATAATCCTTGTATTATCTAATAACCTGTTAATTCATTCAAGATTTTTCACGGAATTAGTGCTATTATATGCGAATAAATCTGAATTAAATAAGGAGAAATAATGGGCATTCCATTAAGAACTGAAGAAGAAATTGTTAAGTTACGTGAAGCGTGTAAATTAGCGTCAGATGTCTTGGTCATGATCGAACCTTATGTCAAAGAAGGGGTGACCACAGGTGAATTGGATCGCATTTGTCACGATTATATGGTGAATGTACAAAAAGTGATTCCTGCGTGCTTAAATTATCATGGTTTTCCGAAAGCAACCTGTATTTCTATAAATGAAGTGGTTTGCCATGGTATTCCAAGTGACGATAAAAAATTAAAACGTGGTGATATTGTCAATATTGATGTGACTGTGATTAAAGACGGTTATTTCGGTGATAATTCGAAGATGTATGTCGTGGGAGAAACCAATATTCGTAGCCAAAAATTGGTTGAAGCAGCACAAGAAGCGCTTTATGTGGGATTACGTACGGTTAAGCCGGGTATTCGTTTAAACGAAATTGGTAAAGCGGTACAAAAATATACTGAAAGCCAAGGATTTAGCGTGGTTCGTGAGTATTGTGGTCACGGCGTGGGAACTGAATTCCACTGTGAACCGCAAGTCTTACACTATTATGCTGATGACGGCGGTGTGATTTTAAAACCGGGTATGGTATTCACCATTGAGCCAATGATTAATGCGGGTAAAAAAGAAGTACGCATTATGGGCGATGGTTGGACGGTAAAAACTAAAGACCGTAGCCATTCTGCACAATATGAACACCAAATTGTCGTGACAGAAACCGGTTGTGAAGTGATGACCATTCGTGATGAAGAAATTGCGGAAGGTCGAATTCAACGTATAATGAATAACCTTTAAGTTCAGCTAAAAGCCTACGATAGTGGGCTTTTTTTATAATTGTTTTGTTTGTGGAATACCTATGCTTTTTCCTTATCATTTCGACTCTCCACTCACGCCAAGTGCGGTCAAAATTCAGCGTGAAAATTTGAAGGAATTTGAACGTCAGCACTTTACTGATTATTCCGTTTTTGAGCTGATTGCTAACCGTACACAGTTTTGTGATGATTTGTTAAAACAGCTTTGGCAGCAATTTGAATTAGATAAAGTTAATCTCACCTTAATTGCAGTAGGCGGTTATGGCAGACAAGAAATCTTTCCTCTATCTGACCTAGATGTTCTTATTCTTTCAAAAGAAGAAAGAGAGTCTGAAACGGAAGAGAAAATTGCTCAATTTGTGCAGTTCTTGTGGGATTGTGGATTTGACGTAGGGCATAGTGTTCGTTCTTTAGAAGAATGTGAAAAGGAAGGCAAACAGGACATTACTATTGCCACCAATTTGCTTGAGTCCCGTTATTTATCGGGTGACTTATCCCTTTTTAATGCTTTAGGGGAAATATTGAAAAAGCCAGATTTTTGGGCGATAAAACCATTCTTTGACGCCAAAGTACAAGAGCAAATTGAACGTTATCAGCGCTATCACAACACCAGCTATAATCTAGAACCTGATTTAAAATACAGCCCAGGTGGTTTGCGGGATCTTCATCTTTTATATTGGATCGCATTACGACACACTGGGGAAATGACCCTTGATGGCATTTTGAAAAGTGGCTTTATTTATCCATCAGAACACCAACAATTATTAGAAAGCCAAGAATTTTTATTTAAAGTGCGGTTTGCTTTACACTTGATTTTAAAACGTTATGACAACCGCTTGTTGTTTGATCGTCAAATCAAAGTGAGCGAGATGCTTGGTTTTGAAGGTGAAGGAAACCGTGGTGTCGAAAAAATGATGAAACGTTTTTTCCAAGCTTTACGCACGATTTCTCGTTTGACCGATATCCTGATTAAGCATTATAAAGAGCATTTTTTATCAACGGATGGCGAGCTCTCTATTTATCCTTTGGATGAGAATTTTGAATTAGTGAATCAAAGTTTGTGTTTACGTAAGGAAGACGTGTTTTTACGTTCACCGGATCGTATTTTGGATCTTTTTTTCTACCTTACACAGCATGAACAAGCTGAAAT
>CAUETL010000180.1:0-3093 GCA_959020685.1 Parahaemophilus parainfluenzae
AAAGTGAATTGTCTTTGTTCAATATTCAAGGTAAATTACCCCAAAAGAGTAGGCAATCTAATGAGGTCTTTATGAATTTTGAGCAAATGATTGGTTTCGGTGTAGCAGGCAATTTCGCAGGACATTTAGAACAAGCCGGTGAGGCAGCTGATTTCACTCAAGTTAAAACAGAAAATGCTATTCAACCGAAAGCGATTTTCCCATTTTATGTGCCAAGCGAAAAAGCGGGTTTTCTTTCTACCTTTCCTTTAAGTCACTATCAAATTAACTTTCCACAAGGTGCTGATAATCTGCAAATTGAGCCTGAAATTGCACTTATTTGTGATCTTATCTATAAAGGAAAGCAAGTTGAAAAAATTATTCCGCACTATTTTGCAGCCTATAATGACTGCTCTATTCGTCGTCCTAATGCGAAAAAAATCTGTGAAAAGAAAAACTGGGGATCGGCAAGTAAAGGTGTTTCAACCAAACTAATTCCACTTTCTTCCTTTATTAAAGGAAGTGAAATTGATCAATATCGTATCGCTTGTTTCCATAAACGCAATGGCAAACTGAATACTTATGGTATTGATAGTCCTGCTATTGGTTATAGCTATTTCCACCAACAATTATTAGATTGGATCGTGGATAGAATGAATAATCAACCCGATGAGGGACCAATGAATCATATTGCTTCTTTATTAGAGCAAGCAAACTATCCGAAACAAGCGATTATTAGTATTGGTGCCACCCGTTATACTGAATTCGGTGAAACGCATTTCTTGCAACCCAATGACCTGAGTATTGTTGTCGTGTATGACGGTGAAAAATATTCTGCTGAGGAAATTGAGAAAATGGCAAGAGATGAAAAATTTGCAGATGATATTTCAGCGCTTATTCAGAAAGTGGTTTAGCATATATCTAAAAAGTGCGGTTAATTTTGACCGCACTTTTATTTACTTCCTTCTTAAAGAAACTTCTCCGGCATTAAAATATCGCTCACCTTCATCAGTTATGACTTTTAAATAACCGCGTTTATCAATCCCCTGCTCTCTACCTGAAATCGCACCTTGTTCAGTAAAAACATTCACTTCATCACCAAAAAATTCATTATGGTTTATCCATTGTTGCATGAATTCCTCATCAATGCCCTTTTCTTCAAATTGAGCTAATCGAGAATAAATACGTTGAATCACTTTAATAAGGATTGTTTCACGATCTATATTTGGATCCTGTTCGGTTAGCTGCGCATACGGCTGACTAATTTCGGTTGATTTTGGTAATTTTACATTGATCCCAATACCAACCACTAAATTAAGCAACCTATTCTTATGATTAATGATTTCCACTAAAATGCCACCAAGCTTTCGCCCTGAAAGCAAAATGTCATTTGGCCATTTCACTTTCGCATTTAACGCTTCTGCAATCGCTAAACCAATTACTAAACTTAGTCCATCCAATGCTTTTTTAGGATCGATAGTCCAATAAAAACTGAAAATTAACTGCCCTGCAAACGGTGAAAGCCATTGACGACCACGACGTCCTCGTCCTGCTGTTTGATATTCTGCCAAACACAAATCGCCTTTTTTTAATTGGTTAATTTGATTCGTTATAAATTCATTTGTTGAAGAAATGGTTTGATGATAATGCACAGAATAAGGGAAAAGTGCGGTCGAAATTGCTTGCGGATTTAACAAGGGCATTTCTGGCATCAGTTGATAAATCTCATTTTTTTCTTGAATATTTAATCCCACTTCTCTCAATAATGCCATTTCTTGCGCCAATTCATTTGACGTAATATTTAAAAACGACATCAAATCTGACCGCACTTTAGGTTGGCAATCTGATAAACACTCCAATAACGATGACATATTCATTCCTTCTTATAAAAACCTTGGCAAATCTTACCATAAAAGCGAAAAAATTCATTTTCAACCACATGAAAAATCTGTATAATCCCGGCGCAATATTTTTTGACACAACTTTTAACAGCGAGATATTGCCATGCTTAGAATCAAACAAGAAGCTCTGACTTTTGACGACGTTCTACTCGTCCCAGCTCATTCAACTGTTCTTCCGAACACAGCTAACCTCTCAACTCAACTCACCAAAGAAATTCACTTAAATATTCCTATGCTTTCTGCAGCGATGGATACTGTCACAGAAACCAAATTAGCAATCTCTTTAGCACAAGAAGGCGGCATCGGCTTTATTCACAAAAATATGACGATCGAACGCCAAGCGGATCGTGTTCGTAAAGTGAAAAAATTCGAAAGTGGTATCGTTTCTGAACCTGTCACTGTTTCTCCCGATTTAACCCTTGCAGCACTTGCTGAAATGGTGAAGAAAAACGGCTTCGCAGGCTACCCTGTTGTCGATGCTGAAAATAACTTAATTGGTATCATCACTGGCCGCGACACGCGTTTCGTAAAAGATTTAAGCAAAACTGTTTCACAATTAATGACGAAAAAAGAAGACTTAGTCACCGTAAAAGAAGGTGCAAGCCGTGAAACGATTTTAGAATTAATGCACAAAAACCGCGTAGAGAAAGTACTTGTAGTAGATGATGCATTCAAATTAAAAGGCATGATCACCGTTAAAGACTTCCAAAAAGCGGAACAAAAACCAAACGCATGTAAAGATGAATTTGGTCGTTTACGTGTAGGGGCGGCTGTAGGTGCAGGTCCAGGTAACGAAGAACGTATTGATGCATTAGTGAAAGCGGGCGTAGATGTATTGTTAATCGACTCTTCTCACGGTCACTCTGAAGGTGTGTTACAACGTGTTCGTGAAACTCGTGCAAAATATCCAAGCCTACCGATCGTTGCGGGAAACGTAGCAACGGCTGAAGGTGCTATCGCACTTGCAGACGCAGGCGCAAGCGCAGTGAAAGTAGGTATCGGACCAGGTTCTATTTGTACCACTCGTATCGTGACTGGTGTAGGTGTTCCACAAATCACCGCTATCGCAGATGCAGCGGCTGCATTAAAAGATCGTGGTATTCCAGTTATCGCGGACGGCGGTATCCGTTTCTCTGGTGATATTGCAAAAGCTATCGCTGCAGGCGCAAGCTGTGTGATGGTTGGTTCTATGTTCGCTGGTACTGAAGAAGCG
>CAUETL010000181.1:0-3035 GCA_959020685.1 Parahaemophilus parainfluenzae
TTTTTAATTTTTTCAGGATCATTTTGTGTATTACACAAAAAAAGTGAATAACCTTGACGATAACAATGATCTTCAACGGCATGAATGATTTCAGCAAAATAAGGGGATTCACTGGTGGTAACAATCATCCCAATAGATTTTGTCGTATTGACTTTCAAACTACGCGCAACAGCACTTGGTGAGTATTTCAAGCTTTTAATGGCTTGCATCACCGCCTCTTCGGTTTCCTTTGCTACAAAACGGGTTTTATTAATTACATGGGAAACTGTGGTGGTTGAAACACCAGCCATTTTCGCGACATCTTTAATTGTTGCCATAATTTTGCCTCTAGAGAATTTCTCCTATTATAAAGACTGTCACCAAATAGGTTAAGTAAATTATAAAAAATTTTTGAAAAAACGTGCTTTATTGTTAGAATGGGTTATCTTTAACTAAACAAGTGGGAAATTAAAATGAGTGATTTTGGTTACGCAATGTTAGCTGTAGTGCTTTCTTTAAGTGTTGTAGTCGGTTTAGCGACTGCAATTTTCTAATTGAAAGAAATAACATATTAATCCATTTAAAATAGACCGCGCTTTAAGCATTTAAAGTGCGGTTATTTTTTTAAGGCTTTTTAAAGTTGTGTTAAAAGCCATGCCATAGGACTATTTCTTTAGTATAATTTGCAACTATTTCCGTTTGTTGTAATCAAAATACTGCAAAAACCAAATTTGAGATAATTATGAATAAATATTTGATTTCACTAGATAAAGATGTTCAGCGTCGTGAGCTGTTTTTTGCTCAACCGGATACAGCAGATTTCGTTGTATTTTCAGCGATTAATACCATGCAAAAAGAGTGGGATGAATTGGCTGAAGTATTCAATCCAACGAAGTTTGAACAGCATTATGGGCGCAACGTCACAAAAGGCGAAATTGGTTGTACATTAAGTCATTTAGCGGTTTATCGTCAGATCGTAGAAGATCAAAATGTGACGGAAAATGACTATGCATTAGTCTGTGAAGATGATGCGTTATTCAATTCAAATTTATCGCCAAAAACGATCGCACTTTTAACCGAAAAATGTGATGCGGATATTGTATTAATCGGACAATCGAAAATTGCTGAATTTGATGATGTGGAATTGGAAATTAATTATCCGACAACCTTTTCATTTCTACGTCAAACAGTTGGTGATGTCACCGTGGCTTATCCATATAAAAGTTATTTTGCGGGTACGGTAGCATACTTAATTAAAAAATCAGCGGCGCGTGCATTTTTAAAACAACTTGAACAAGAAAAGCCGTTTTGGCTGGCTGATGATTTCTTATTATTTGAAACCCAATTCCATATTAATAACAATGTGGTTCGTCCGCTTGTGGCCATTGAAAATCCACAATTAGTGAGTAATTTGGAGGCGATTCGTGGTTCAAAATCCAATAATTTGGTGAAGAAATTAATTAAATATCCGCTCAAAAAAATCTTAGCAGTGAAAAAGAATTTAGGAAAATAACGTAAAAAATGACCGCACTTTTTAACCTTTTTTATCTTTACGATCCTTGGCTGTTCCATGTTGTACGAATGTCATTCGTCGCAGGTTTAGTGGCATTGGGTGTATTGGCTTATCAGTATTTTAAAAAGCAGAAACCACAAGGTATCACTGTGCCGGTGGATAGTTTAGCCGTTATCATTGGGCTGATTGCATTTAGTGTGATTCCACTTTTAGTCAATGGTACGCGAGATTTTTCTGTCATCACCATGTATGTGAAAGAGCTGATTTTATTTATCTTCGGCGTGGGACTTTATAATGCCTTCTATGCCAATGTAAATGGTCAACAGAAAGTCGTTCGTGATTTACAACTCGGTGTGGTGGTACAGTTTGCAGTGGGCGTGATTGGCTTACTCGGCGCATCGTTTATGATTGATTTCTTGCTTTCGACCAATGCGGTGTTGCCCGCACGTTTTTATGGTTCAGAGCAGGAGTATCGCTTATATAACATCACAGCAACCGCCTTTTTCCAACTGAGTTTATTCTATTTGATGCTGTTGCATTTCTTACTGGCTTACAACGCTAAACATAATACGCTTCCAAGTATTTTAGTGTTTTTTATGCTATGTATCGGATTAATTTCAGGACGTACATTCCTTCTGTTATCCGTCGTGAGCATTTTAGTGTATTTCAAATGGCGTTATATCCCATCACTCATTGCATTTGCTATTTTAGTATTATTACTGGCCTATTTCTTACCAGAAAACCCTTATGTGGCGCATGCTTTAGAGCCTGTGATTAATTTATTACACGGTGCAGGATTTGTCAGTTCGTCAACGGATACCTTGATGAAAAATCATCTCTTTATGCCAACACTCAAGCAGTTCATTTATGGCGATGGTATGTACATGACAGGTGAGTTAGAAGTTGGTCGTTATTATGGTCATACGGACTCTGGATTCTTACGCCAAATTCTTTATGGTGGTGTGTCTTATGCTTTAGTGTGTTTTGCCGTAACATTCTATTTTGTGCGCAAAGTCGCCTTAAATTGGTTTGATGGCAGCTGGAAATTTATCCTTTCAGCCTTTGTGATTTTGGCATTTTGTAACATCAAAGCGGACACCTTTGCTTTCCCAGGTATTATGTTTGTCATGCTGATGTTCTTATCGCTTTTTGGCACTCACGGTAAACAGCTTATTTTATTTAAACAAAAGGAGCCGAAAGATGTTTAGTATCATCGTGCCTTCTTATAATCGGAAAGAAGAAATTCCTGCGTTATTGGAAAGTTTAACCAAGCAAACCACCTATAATTTTGATGTGGTGATTGTGGATGATTGCTCAAAAGAAGCCGTTGAAGTAACACAATCATATCCATTTGCAGTTAAAGTGATTCGTAACGAAACCAATCAAGGGGCGGCAGAAAGCCGTAATATTGGGGCACGAAATGCGGATAATGAATGGTTGTTATTTCTTGATGACGATGATCGTTTTGCAAATGATAAATGTCAGAAATTAGCCGATGTGATTGTCGAGCATCCCGATGTTAACTTTGTTTATCATCAAGCTA
>CAUETL010000182.1:0-2959 GCA_959020685.1 Parahaemophilus parainfluenzae
CTAGAGCCGCAGCACTTTGAGCGCCAGCGTAAGAACGACGTCCCAATGCTGTAGATTCTCGTCCTTCTGTCACTGCTTGAGAACCAACTGCAATCGAATTATCTGCTCTAGCAGATGCTCCAACGCCTAATGCAGTCGCACCCCATGCAGAAGCGGATGCACTATCCCCAAAAGCTGATGCACTTTTTGCAAGAGCTTTTGAGTTTCTACCAACAGCGGTTGCTAGAGCGCCTGTTGCATTTGCTGTTGCACCAAAGGCTGAAGCCCCTTCACCATCAGCATAAGATGCAACCCCTACTGCAGTTTGGCTATTTCCACCTGCTTTCTCATTAGAGGTTTTTGCCATTAAACCGATAGCAACCGAGTTTGAACCTGTGCCACTTGATGCGCGATCACCAAGAGTAACACCATATCCTGATTGACTTGTTGCATTATTTCCTAATGTTATTGACCAACGTGCTTTGTTTGTCACGTTATTACCAATTACTATGCTCTCTGTTGCTTCTGATTTTGCTTTTTTGCCTAAAACGACAGAATCTCCTGTTGTACCAACTCCGGCTACAGCACTCACATTGGTTCCACCAACAATATTTCCATCATTATTTAATACTACATTGGTTTCTGCCATTGCGGTTGTGCTTACACCCGCTAAAACTGCAGCACCAATAATTACATTTAATGCTTTACGTTTGTCTGTTTGAGATGATTTACCCACAGATTTACTTAATTCTGAAACAGCAATCCAGCATTGATTTACTTTATTCCAAATAATTTTAAAAACATGATTCATATTAAAGTTTCCTATAATCTAAAAATAACTAGTCAAGACAAACAACATCTTGATTCTGTATAAGTATAATAGGAAACTCAGCAATTAACAGATAATTTACAAGATTTTACAAAAGCTGACAAAGAATAGTTTTTTTATGGAGAAGTTAAATGTAATGTAAAGATAAATTAAAGATAAATTAAAGATAAATTAAAGATAAATTAATAACTTAAAACATATGTATAATTATATACTTATTCTACTGATAAAAGTAAAAAAGGCCATAAAAATGACCATTTTTTATATTGAATTACCACTTCTCTAACGCTTCTTTATCGCTTTCTCTTGCTTCAATCCAACGTTCACCTTGATTAGTTTGTTCTTTTTTCCAGAACGGAGCTTTGGATTTTAAAAAGTCCATAATAAATTCATTAGCGTGGTAAGCATCGCCTCGGTGAGCGGAACTGATGCCGACTAAAACAATTTCATCGCCAGTATGTAAAAGCCCCACACGATGAATCACTGACACTCGCTGGATATGCCAACGTGCTTTCGCCTGTTCTACAATTTCACGTAAGGCTTTTTCTGTCATGGCGGGATAATGTTCTAAGTATAAGCTGGATACCTCATCACCTAAATTAAGATCGCGTACTTTACCCACAAAAATAACCGTTGCGCCAACCGAATGTTGCTCAGAAAGCCATTGGTAAACGGCATTTTGATCAAAAGGCTGTTCTTGTACCGCAATTTGAATATCGCTCATTTAGCCTCCTGTTACAGGTGGGAAAAACGCAATTTCATCGCCATTTTTGACCGCACTTTCTAATGGCATCAAGGTTTGATTGATAGCGACTAAAAGCTTCCCTTTTTCTAACGCTAACGCCCATCTATCACCTTTTTGAGCAAGATGTTCACGCACCGCTTCCGCTGTCGCAAAATCGCCTTCAAGCTGAATAGAATCTTCACCAATTAATTCTCGAGTTTGAGCAAAAAATAAAACATTTAGCATCTTATTTTTCCTCCGCAATAAAATGACCAGATTTTCCACCGCTCTTTTCTAATAGTCGAACATGCTCAATCACCATGTCTTTTTGTACGGCTTTACACATATCGTAAATAGTTAAGGCTGCCACACTTGCTGCCGTTAATGCTTCCATTTCTACGCCGGTTTTTCCGGTTAATTTGCAAAGAGATTGAATGCGAACTTGATTGGTTTCAAGTAACGGTTCTAAATTCACTTCTACTTTGGAAAGTAATAAGGGATGGCAAAGCGGGATAAGTTCCCAAGTACGTTTTGCCGCTTGAATACCTGCAATACGTGCTGTAGCAAATACATCGCCTTTGTGATGTTTGCCTTCCACGATCATAGAAAGGGTTTCTTTTGACATAGTCACAATGGCTTCAGCACGAGCTTCACGAACAGTCTCTGCTTTTGCAGAAACATCCACCATATTGGCTTCGCCTTGAGAATTGATATGCGTAAATGTAGTCATAATGTAATAAAAGTGCGGTTAAAATATTGAATGTTTTACATGTGTGATGAAAGCAAAATAAGTGAACAGTAAAAGTCACCTATTTTCTTTTAGCCACCGATAGAAGCTAAATGATTTCTTACGCCACTATCACCGATATGCAAATAATGATGTTCACGTTTGCCTTGCAGTGCAGAAAAAATACGTGCTTGCAAAATATCTTGCTGTTCATGGGATTGCAATAAATCACGTAATTCAATGCCTTCTTCGCCGAATAAACAGAGATGAAGTTTGCCCTTCGCTGACACTCTGAGACGATTACAGCTTGCGCAGAAATTCTTCTCATAAGGCATAATTAAGCCAATTTCGCCGGCATAATCAGGATGCGTGAATACTTTAGCTGGACCATCAGTATGGGATTTATGTTGTAATTGCCAACCGTTTTGCAGCAATTTATCCGCTAATACTTGTCCTGAAAGATGGAATTTATCAAAGAAACTATCCATTTCGCCAGTTTGCATGAGTTCGATAAAGCGCATTTGAATTGGACGATTTTTCACCCAAACAAGGAATTGCTCAAACTCTTTGTCATTCAAATTTTTCATCAAAACTGAATTAACTTTGATTTTGTTGTAACCCACTTCAAATGCACGATCGATACCACGCATCACGTCATCAAACTTATTGATGCCGGTGATTTGATGAAACATTTTGGGAT
>CAUETL010000183.1:0-2938 GCA_959020685.1 Parahaemophilus parainfluenzae
GGTTCATTTCAAAAAGTGCGGTCAAATCCTGCCGAGTTTTTAAAAACACAATTTAAATCGTTAGATTGCAGCATTATGGAATTAGCAGACGATATTGCGTATGGCGTGCATGATTTAGAAGATGCAATTGTGACCGGCGTAGTAAATCAACATCAGTGGCAAGAAGCCTTAGATGAACTTAAAACGATTTCTTCCGATTGGTTGGCAAAAAATATAGAACAAGTCAGCCAGCGATTATTTTCCAATTATCATTTTGAACGTAAAAATGCCATTGGTGCATTGGTAAATTTCTTTATTACTCATGTGCGTTGGAAAGTTACCGATAATTTTGATGAGCCTTTGTTACGTTATAACGCAGAACTACCGCAAGATGTGATTGCCGCATTAAATGTATTCAAAAAGTTTGTATGGAAATATGTGATTCGTCATGTGGAAACGCAACGTATTGAATATAAAGGTCAACGTATTCTCACGGAAATGTTCCAGATTTTTGAGTCTGACCCAGAACGTTTATTGCCAACGAATACGGCTAATCGTTGGAGAAATGCACCGGAGCAGGGTAAAAAACGCATTATTTGTGACTATATCGCAGGCATGTCAGATGCTTATGCCTTAAAGGTTTATCATCAACTCTAAAGTGCGGTTATTTTTATTGATATTTTGAATTTATAGGACAATTTTGTGGCATTAATTAGTTTAACTAACGCTTATCTTTCTTTTAGTGATCACCCCTTACTTGATCATGCTGAACTGCATATTGAACCAAATGAACGCGTATGTTTGGTAGGGCGTAACGGAGCAGGTAAATCAACGTTATTAAAAATTATTGCACAGCAAGTCACCATGGATGACGGCAAAGTGCAGTATGAAAAAGATTTAGTGGTTTCACGTTTAGAACAAGATCCACCTCGCCACGCTGAAGGGAATGTATTTGATTATGTCGCTGAAGGCATTGAGCATTTAGCGGATTTGTTAAAGGAATATCACCACATTTCGCAAGAATTGACACAAAATTACAGCGAACAAATTCTTAATCAACTAGCACAAGTGCAAGCTAAATTAGAGCATGCTAACGGCTGGCAGTTTGAAAATAAAATCAATGAAGTCCTGCAAAAGCTTGAGTTAAATCCCGATACCAAATTAGCGGATTTATCGGGTGGTTGGTTGCGTAAAGCCGCTCTTGCTCGTGCATTGGTGTGTAATCCTGATGTCTTGTTATTAGATGAACCGACCAACCACCTGGACGTAGATGCAATCGAATGGTTAGAAAACTTCTTATTAGAATTTACCGGAAGTATTGTGTTTATTTCCCACGACCGTTCTTTTATCCGTAAAATGGCGACCCGTATTGTGGATTTAGATCGCGGGAAATTAGTGTCTTATCCAGGTAACTATGATTTATACCTCACCGCTAAAGAAGAAAGCTTACGTGTCGAAGCATTACAGAACGAGCTTTTCGATAAACGTTTAGCACAAGAAGAAGTTTGGATTCGTCAAGGGATTAAAGCTCGCCGTACGCGTAATGAAGGCCGCGTGCGCGCTTTAAAAGCCATGCGTGAAGAACGTCGCCAACGTCGTGAGGTGATGGGTACTGCTAAGTTACAATTAGATAACTCAAGTCGTTCAGGCAAAATCGTGTTTGAAATGGAAGATGTAAGCTATGAGATTGAAGGCAAACAGCTGCTTAAAGATTTCAGCACGACCATTTTACGTGGCGATAAAATTGCATTGGTTGGCCCAAATGGTTGCGGAAAAACCACGTTTATTAAACTTTTATTAGGTGAAATCAAGCCAACGAGTGGTCGCATTCATTGCGGTACAAAATTAGACATTGCTTATTTTGACCAATATCGAGCCGATCTGGATCCAGAAAAAACGGTGATGGATAACGTTGCCGATGGCAAGCAGGATATTGAGGTTAATGGTGTAAAACGTCATGTGTTGGGCTATTTGCAGGATTTCTTATTTCCACCCAAACGTGCGATGACACCTGTAAAAGCGCTTTCAGGTGGTGAACGTAACCGTTTGTTATTGGCTAAATTATTACTGAAACCTAATAATCTATTGATTCTCGATGAACCAACCAATGACTTGGATGTAGAAACCTTAGAATTATTGGAAGAAATCCTCACGGATTATCAAGGCACCTTATTGATTGTCAGCCATGATCGTCAGTTTATTGATAACGTTGCTACTGAGTGTTATTTCTTTGAAGGCGATGGTGTATTGAATAAATACGTGGGCGGTTTCTTTGATGCGAAAGGACAACAAGCCAATTACTTTGCGATGAAAGCAGAGCAAGAGACCCCAAAATCCAAAAAAGAAGCACCAAAAGTACAGGAAAGTGCGGTCAAAAATGACGTTGTTTCTCAAAAGCTAAAATCCGTTAAACTTTCTTACAAAGAACAACGTGAATTAGAACAACTTCCACAACTATTAGAAGAATTGGAAGAGAAAATTACCGCACTTCAAGCTGAAATTGGTGATCCTCACTTTTTCCAACAAGCCCATGATGTAACAGATGCCAAGCTTAAGGAATTATCAGACACCGAAGCTGAACTTGAAACAGCTTTCCTCCGTTGGGAAGAACTTGAAGAGAAAAAAACTCAAGCTGAAGCAAAATAGAGGATAGATAAAAAAGAAACCGAGCTAAATAGCTCGGTTTTTTATTATATGAAATTAACGCCTATAGTGATTTTTCTGCGGTTAAATCTTCCGCAATTTCCTCCGCTTGCTTAATCACATAGCTCACGGCTTCTTCCTGTTTATCCGGTGGGTATTTATAACGCTGTAAAGCTCGTTTAACGAGAATACGCATTTTGGCACGAACGCCTTCTTTGTATTGCCAGTCGATGGTAACTGAGCGTCTTAAAGTATCGGTAATTTCTTTGGCAAGTTTGCTCAATACTTCATCGCCCATCAGTTCACGGGCGCTTTG
>CAUETL010000184.1:0-2927 GCA_959020685.1 Parahaemophilus parainfluenzae
AGTGCAGCGGCACCGCTTCCTTCTTTCAGTTCATTGGCGAAAGCAAGCGCTGGTGGATCCGTCATCGAACCTGCTAACAGGCCACAAAGAGAAAGATAATTTAATTTTACATATAAACGTGCAATGATACCTACAATCATTAATGGTACAAGAGTGATGAAAATACCGTAGCCCATCCATTCAAGACCGGAACCATTGGTGAGTGTGTCCACAAAGCTACCGCCAGATTTTAAACCGACTACAGCAAGGAAGAGCACAATACCAATTTCGCGCAATGCCAAGTTCGCACTCGGTGGCATAAACCAGTAGAGTTTTCCGATAGAGCCAATTCGAGCCAAGATCAATGCGACGACTAACGGTCCGCCTGCTAGCCCTAATTTTAATGCCACAGGGAAACCTGGAATATAGAAAGGAATGGAGCCGAGTAATACCCCTAAGCCAATCCCAATAAACACTGGCAACATTTGTACTTGTAGCAGTTTTTGTTTCGCATTCCCGATCACTGAAATGGCTTGGTTGAGAATGTCAGTTTTTCCAACCATGTGTAATACGTCACCAAATTGAAGGGTAGTATGGGCAGTTGGTACCAATTCCACACCTGCACGGTTTAAACGCGAAATGACTACACCATATTTTTGATGAATACCAAGATGACGAATTTGTTTTCCGAGTACTTTTTCATTGGTGACGACCACGCGCTCAGAACGAATTTCGCCACTCAAGCTTGCTACCGGGATATCAACTTCTTCCCCAATGATAAGGTGCATTTTTTTCAAGCCTTCAGGATTGCCGACCAAATGTAAAATATCCCCAATTTGAACATCGGTATCTGCTTTCGGCACAATAACAAGCTCACCCCGTTTCAAACGAGAGCAGACGACATCTTCATCATCAAAACCTGGAATTTCAATCAAATGGATACCATTGAGATTAGTATTGGTGACTTTCAGAGACATGCTTTTGAGTGCTTCTTTGTCATGACCACTTTCTTTTTCAAAATTTGCTGCTTCCTCATCCACTTTAATTTTAAAGAAAAGACGAATAAGCCACATAGAAAGTAAAATGCCACAAATTCCAAAAGGATAAGCCATTGCATAGGCCATCCCCATGTTAGACGTCGTTTGCGACATGCCTAATTCAGAAAGAATTTGCTGACCCGCACCGAGAGATGGGGTATTGGTGACCGCACCGGAGTAAATACCAAGCGCGACATCAAGAGGAATATCCGCAAGCTTATAAATGAGAATTGTCACCACTGCACCAAGTGCAACGATTAAAATGCCTAATCCATTTAAGGTTAAGCCTGATTTTCGTAAGGAAGCAAAAAAGCCCGGGCCCACTTGAATACCAATCGTATAAACAAACAGAATTAAGCCGAACTCTTGCACGAAATGTAATGTATGGCTATCTAATTTAATGCCATATTGGGTGGTAAAATGGGCAACTAAAATCCCACCAAATAGCACGCCCCCAATACCCAGACCTACACCTTTAATTTTAAAATGCCCGATCCATAGGCCAATCACGGCGACGAGGGCAAGCAAACTAATGGTAATCGCAGTTTCACTCATACCGACCTCTAATTTATTAAAAATTTAACTATTTTGGATTATATCAATTAGATTTCTTACCTGCTTGTGACAAAGTCAAAAAATGTTATCTCCATCACATTTTTTCTTGCTTAAAAATAAACACCGCCTAAAATGACCGCACTTTTTTGATTTTATAGGTTGATTATGGATTACGCTCAAGAGGCCATTAATTCGCTTTTATGGATAGCAAAAACATTAGCGATGACGGCTGTCGTGTTTAGCTTTGGTATTTTCTTATTAGTCCGTTTTACCCACTGGGGGAAACAATTTTGGCAATTTGCGGGCGGGTATCTTTCACCACGTCGAAGTATTAAACCTTTGCTATTTTTCTTGTTAATTGTGGCGATGACATTAGTTAGTGTGCGTATTAGCTTGGTCCATTCTGAGTGGTATAACAATATGTACACATCCTTGCAGGAATTTAATGAACCTGTGTTTTGGGACCAAATGGTGCTGTTTTGTGTGATTGCGACAAGCTCAGTCATCGCCGCATTGCTGAGCTATTATTTAGAGCAACGTTTTTCTATTGATTGGATCGAATGGTTGAATGGTCAGCTAGTCGATAAATGGATGAATAATCGTGCGTACTATAAAACGCAGTATGTTTCTGCCAATTTAGACAACCCCGATCAACGTATTCAACAAGATGTGCAATCCTATGTGCGAACTACACTCTCTTTAAGTACTGGGGTGATTGATGCCGTCACCTCTATGATTTCTTATACGATCTTATTGTGGGGATTAGCGGGACCAATGATTGTATTTGGTACTGAAATTCCACGCATGATGGTGTTCTTAGTATTTGCTTATGTGATTATCACTACCGCGATTGCATTCCGTTTAGGGCGTCCGTTAATTATGTTGAATTTCGTCAACGAACGCTTAAACGCTAACTATCGTTATTCTTTAATTCGCATCAAAGAATATGCGGAAAGTGTGGCATTTTATGCGGGTGAGAAAGTTGAGAGTAGCCAACTTTATAAACAATTTGGCACAGTGATCAATAACATGTGGGATATTGTTTATCGAACCTTAAAATTCTCTGGTTTTAACCTAGTAGTAAGCCAAGTTTCCGTTGTGTTCCCTTTGTTAATTCAAGTGGGGCGTTATTTTGAGAAGCAAATTAAACTCGGCGATCTTATGCAAACGCTACAAGTATTTGGTAAGTTGCATTCAAATCTTTCGTTCTTCCGTAATTCTTACGACGGTTTTGCCGGATATAAAGCTACATTAGATCGTTTAACGGGCTTTAGTTATGCGATTGATATGGCGAATCGTCAATCTACGTCGCATTTACATGAACACGAAACTGACGTGATCTTTAAGGATTTAAGC
>CAUETL010000185.1:0-2915 GCA_959020685.1 Parahaemophilus parainfluenzae
CTTGGATCGCGATATCAAATTGTTGACGTGGAATCAGTTCACGCATTTTTTCAACTAATTCACGACCACGATAAGGTGCATTATCCTTATGAACAATTAATGCTAACGCATCAACACGATCACCGTTGATCATGATATCCACGCGTACCATGTCTGCTGCTTGGAAACGTTTAAAACCATAATCCAAAGACGCGTAACCACGCGATGTTGATTTCAAGCGGTCGAAGAAATCTAAGACTACTTCGCCCATTGGGATTTCATAAGTTAACGCAATTTGGTTACCGTGATACACCATATTGGTTTGTACGCCACGTTTTTCCACGCAAAGGGTAATGACATTTCCTAAGAATTCTTGTGGCACGAGCATATTACACTCTGCAATTGGCTCACGAATTTCCGCAATATTATTTAACGGAGGCAGTTTTGATGGACTATCCACATAAACCACTTCACCATTGGTCATTTCGACTTCATAAATTACCGTTGGTGCGGTGGTAATCAAATCAAGATCGTATTCACGTTCTAAACGCTCTTGAATGATCTCCATGTGTAAAAGCCCCAAGAAGCCACAACGGAAACCAAAACCTAAAGCCGTTGAGTTTTCAGGCTCATAGAACAGCGATGCATCGTTTAGGCTTAATTTACCTAATGCATCACGGAAAGCCTCATAATCGTCAGAGCTAACAGGGAATAAACCAGCATAAACCTGCGGTTTTACTTTCTTAAAGCCTGGCAATACATGGCTTGCTGGATTGTGCTGATGGGTTAAGGTATCCCCTACTGGTGCCCCTAAAATATCTTTAATCGCACAAACAACCCAACCTACTTCGCCGGTATTTAATACTGTTGTATCCACT
Organism: Parahaemophilus parainfluenzae; assembly: GCA_959020685.1. Classification (GTDB taxonomy): domain Bacteria; phylum Pseudomonadota; class Gammaproteobacteria; order Enterobacterales; family Pasteurellaceae; genus Haemophilus_D; species Haemophilus_D parainfluenzae_T. Next base: position 858 of record CAUETL010000185.1, read on the forward strand.
TGTTTTGGCGTGAAAATACCTAGACGATCGACGTTGTAAGCTTGCCCGGTGGACATTACTTTAATTTTGTCACCTTTACGCAACACACCATTCTTAATACGAACTAATGACACCACGCCTAAATAGTTATCGAACCAAGAGTCAATAATCAACGCTTGTAACGGTGCATCAGGATCACCTTCTGGTGCAGGAATTTTCGCAACAATTTCTTCTAATACATCTTCAATACCTACACCGGTTTTCGCCGAACAACGTACCGCTTCCATCGCATCAATACCCACGATGTCTTCAATTTCTTCTGCAACACGTTCAGGATCCGCTGCTGGCAAGTCGATTTTATTTAAAATCGGCACGACTTCTAAATCCATTTCAATGGCGGTGTAGCAGTTTGCCAAGGTTTGTGCTTCTACGCCTTGTCCTGCATCCACAACTAACAATGCCCCTTCACAAGCCGCAAGAGAACGAGATACTTCATAAGAGAAGTCCACGTGCCCTGGTGTATCGATAAAGTTTAATTGGTAAGTTTCACCGTCTTTGGCTTGATAATTTAAGGTTACACTTTGCGCTTTAATGGTAATGCCGCGCTCACGCTCAAGATCCATGGAATCCAATACCTGCGCTTCCATTTCACGATCTGAAAGGCCGCCACAGGTCTGAATTAATCGATCAGAAAGGGTCGATTTACCGTGGTCAATATGGGCAATAATAGAAAAGTTGCGAATATTCTTCATAAATAGATTAGTTTTCTCAAAAATCATTAAATTTAACTGGCGGATTGTACCTGAAAAGCGCGGAAATCGCTAGGGATGAAAGGGAAAAGTGCGGTCAAATTTTCAAACCTTTTAGATAAAACAAAACCCCGAATTACTTCGGGGTTTCTTTTTTCATTCAAACTGAAATTATAGGCTTTCAGTGAAAGTACGAGTAATAACGTCGCGTTGTTGTTCTGGCGTTAAAGAGTTGAAACGTACTGCGTAACCAGAAACACGGATAGTTAATTGAGGGTATTTATCCGGGTTGTTTACTGCATCTTCTAACGTTTCACGACGTAATACGTTTACGTTTAAGTGTTGACCACCTTCAACTTTAACAGTTGGTGCTACGTTTACCGGTAATTCACGGTATTCGATTTGGCCTAATTCACTTACTGCTACTACTTGGTCTTCAGCGAATTCAGCTTTTGCACATAAACAACGAGCTTCATTTTTTTCGCTGTCTAATAACCAGAATGAGTTTAAAAGATTGTCATTTGCTGCTTGAGTAATTTGAATACCTTTGATCATAAAGAGCCTCCTAATTTGGCGTTTGTATATTTATTGAACTGTGCAAATTTTATCAAACTATTTGAAGAATTCAATTAATTTTGACCTAAAACAGATTCTTTTCTCTGACTTATTTTCGAAAATTGATCTAGATTAAGGTTTTAGATGTAAAAAGATCTCACAATACTTTAAGATTTAACAAGAAATTAACATTATTCTTAGTAAAGCCTTTCTAAGCAATTTCATTTATAATGTCTCTAAGCCTATCCAATAAGGAAATACAGAATGAAAACCTGGACAGATGTTATCGGTCAAGAGAAAGAAAAACCTTACTTTAAACACATTCTACAACAAGTTCATCAAGAGAGACTCGCGGGGAAAACCATTTATCCACCACAAGATGAAGTGTTTAACGCCTTTAAATATACAGCATTTGATGAGGTGAAAGTCGTCATTTTAGGACAGGACCCCTACCATGGTCCAAATCAAGCGCACGGTTTAGCTTTTTCGGTGAAACCTGAGGTTGCCATTCCCCCTTCTCTACTGAATATGTATAAAGAATTGGCTAACGATATTCCTGGTTTTCAAATGCCAAATCATGGCTACTTAGTGAAATGGGCTGAGCAAGGTGTGCTACTGCTTAACACCGTACTAACTGTAGAGCGCGGCATGGCACATTCACACGCTAAATTTGGTTGGGAAGTTTTTACAGACCAAGTAATTGCGGCACTTAATGAACACCGTGAAAAAGTAGTCTTTTTACTTTGGGGAAGTCATGCGCAGAAAAAAGGGCAAT
>CAUETL010000186.1:0-2805 GCA_959020685.1 Parahaemophilus parainfluenzae
TAAAATCATTGCTTATAAAATAAAAGTGCGGTCAATTTCAAAACAGTTTTAAAATTGACCGCACTTTCTGTTTAGGATTACTTACCTAAGTTATCAAAGAATTTCTTCACACTGTCTAAAAAGCTTGAAGATTTCGGGCTATGAGATTTTTGCCCTTTCAAACTTTCTTCCAGTTTTTCTAATAATTCTTTTTGTTCTTTATTTAAGTTCACTGGCGTTTCAATCACCACGCGACAAATGAGATCGCCTGCGTAGCCGGTACGTGTAGAGCTTACTCCTTTACCACGCATACGGAAGAGTTTGCCTGTTTGGGTTTCAGCAGGGATTTTGAGTTTCACTTTACCGTCTAAGGTTGGAACTTCAATTTCACCACCTAACGCAGCCATTGAGAAACTGATTGGCACTTCGCAGTAGAGGTTATTGCCATCACGTTCAAAGATATGATGTTCTTTAACGTGAATCACCACATATAAATCACCTGCTGGCGCACCATTTTCGCCCGCTGCACCTTCACCACTTAAACGTAATTGGTTGCCGGTATCCACACCTGCTGGGATTTTAACGGAAAGATTTTTCTTCTTGTGAACACGACCTTCGCCATGGCAGCTTTTACATGGTTTTTCAATTTTCTTACCAGAACCATGACAAGTAGGACAAACCGCTTCAGTTACGAAGAAACCTTGTTGGCGACGAATACGACCTGAACCATGACAGCTTGGGCATGTCTCAACTTTTGATCCTTTTTCTGCGCCAGTACCATCGCAGCTATCACAGTGAGCAAGAGTATTAATTTGGATATCTTTGGTTGTACCTTTTACGGCTTCTTCTAACGTAATTTGGATGTCATAACGTAAATCTTCACCGCGTACTACACGCTGACGACCACGCCCGCCACCGCCGAAGATATCGCCGAACATATCACCAAAAATATCACCGAAATCAGCACCGCTGAATCCGCCACCGAAGCCACCGCCTCCCATGCCACCTTGTTCAAAGGCTGCATGACCGTGTTGATCGTAAGCCGCTCGCTTTTCTTTATCACCTAGGATTTCATAGGCTTCTTGGATTTCTTTAAATTTTTCTTCTTTGGCTTTATCACCTTTGGTTCTATCAGGGTGATATTGCATGGCGAGTTTTTTGTAAGCACGTTTAATTGCTTTTTCATCTGCGCCACGTTCAACACCAAGAACGTCGTAATAATCTTTCTTTGCCATAATGTTTTCGTTTTCCGTTTAAAAATATAAATTTAAAAAATTTTATTTTGTTATTGTATGGTATTGCGTTAACAACATACCTAAGAATAAAAATAATGTCGAAGTCAGAAATATCAAGGGTAAATTCGTTAATTTATGACTTATTTTGCTGCTGCAAATGCTTGCTCTAAGTCAGCTAAAATATCTTGAATATTTTCAATACCGCAAGAAAGGCGAATAAGTCCTGCAGAAATCCCCGCTTTTTCTAATTCAGCTTCACTTAATTGGCGGTGTGTTGAAGTCGCTGGATGTAATGCACAAGTACGAATGTCGGCTACGTGTACTTCACGTGAGGTCATTTGCAATGCGTTTAACCATTTTGCCGCGGTTTCTTTATCACCTTTAATCTCAAAGGAAATAACGCCACACAAACCGTTCGGTAAGTATTTTTGTTTGAGTGCGTAATCTGGCGAGCTTGGTAAGCCAGGATAATTCACTTTAACGACTTGCGGATGTTTTTCTAAAAACTCGGCTACAGCCTGTGCATTCTCATAATGACGTTGCATGCGAAGAGCCAGGGTTTCCATACCTACATTTAATAAGAAACTATTTTGTGGTGCTGGTGTAGCACCTAAATCACGCATTAATTGCACGCGTGCTTTGACAATATAAGCCGCAGGGCCAAAGGTTTCTGTGTAAACCAAACCATGATAAGTTTGGTCTGGCGTGCTTAATTGCGGATATTTGCCGTTATTCCAATTAAAGTTACCGCCATCAGTAATTGAGCCACCTAAGGCAATCGCATGACCATCTAAATATTTAGATGTGCTGTGAATGACCACGTTTGCGCCAAATTCGATTGGACGACAAAAATAGGGGGTGGCAAAAGTGTTATCAATTAATAATGGCGCCTCTGCAGCTTTCGCTAGGGCAGCAAATTTTTCAATATCCAATACACGTAAAGCGGGGTTTGCAATGGTTTCAGCAAAGACCGCTTTTGTATTTGGACGAATCGCTTTTTTGAGTTCTTCAAGCGGTAAGTCTTGATCCACAAAACTCACTTCAATGCCCATTTTTTTGAATGTATGGGCAAATAAATTGTAAGTGCCGCCATACACATAAGAAGAGGAAATGAAATGATCGCCCGCTTCTAAAATATTCAGCATTGCATAGAAAACCGCAGATTGGCCTGAGGCAGTACACATTGTTGCTACGCCACCTTCAAGTGCTGTAATTTTTTCTTCAGCAGCATTTGTCGTTGGGTTTGCTAGACGAGTATAGAAATAACCTGCGGCTTGTAAATCAAATAACTTACCAATTTCTTCTGCCGAATCGTAGGTATAAGTCGTGCTTTGCACGATAGGTTGAACACGTGGCTCTCCATTTTTAGGGCTATAACCGGCATGGAGGCATTTCGTTTCGAATTTCATTGTTTTTCCTTTAGTTGTGTTTGTTTTTTTGGGGGAGGATAAAGTGCAATTTTAAGCACGTTTAAACGCATTTAATCTCTAGTCTTAATTAGTGTATAGTGTTTAATAGATATTAAATCTATGACTATGAAAACTCCTTATTTTCTGCTTTCATAATATTTCCCCTCATATAAGGGATCATA
>CAUETL010000187.1:0-2772 GCA_959020685.1 Parahaemophilus parainfluenzae
GCGTGCAGGGGGGGCATTTGCAGCCGGTCTTGCTTTCATTTTAATTAACTTAATCACGGGTCACTTCTTCGGTGTGAAAATTGAAATGCTAGCCGATCCTAATGCTCACGTAAGTACCGTATTTGCAGGAGAAATTCCCGTTGCACATTACTTTGTGAATATTCTAGGACAGCCTGCATTAAACATGGGTGTATTCGTCGGCATTATCGCTGGTTTTGTTGGGGCGACAAACTTCAATAGTTACTACAATTTCCGTAAATTACCTGAAGTACTGACGTTCTTTAATGGTAAACGCTTCGTTCCTTTCGTTGTTATTTATCGTTCTGTATTAGTGGCGATCTTCCTATCATTATTCTGGCCTTTAGTTCAGACAGGAATTAATCATTTCGGTCAATGGATTGCGAACTCACAAAACTCAGCGCCAATTTTAGCACCATTTATTTATGGTACCTTAGAGCGTCTATTGCTTCCATTCGGTTTACACCACATGTTGACTATCCCAATGAACTACACTTCATTAGGCGGTACTTATGAGTTCTTAACCGGTGCACAACAAGGTAAACAAGTATTTGGTCAAGATCCACTTTGGCTTGCCTGGGTGACTGACTTAATCAACCTTAAAGATGCAGGTAATTTAACGCAATATAACGACCTTCTTTCAACTGTGACACCTGCTCGCTTCAAAGTAGGACAAATGATTGGTTCAACTGGTATCTTAATGGGCTTGACCCTCGCAATGTATATCAATGTGGATGAAGACAAGAAAAAACTCTATAAAGGTATTTTCCTTTCTTCTGCACTTGCGGTGTTCTTAACAGGTGTGACTGAACCAATCGAATACATGTTTATGTTTGTCGCATTACCGCTTTATATTGTTTATGCTTTAGTACAAGGCTGTGCTTTTGCCATGGCAGATATTGTGGACTTACGTGTGCATTCATTCGGTAACATTGAGTTCTTAACACGTACACCAATGGCGATTAAAGCCGGCATCGGTATGGATGTAATCAACTTTATTTGGGTATCTATCCTGTTTGCCGTTGCCATGTTCTTTATCGCGAACTTTATGATTAAGAAATTTAACCTTGCCACAGCAGGCCGTAATGGTAACTATGATGCGAAAGGTTCAGATGAAGCTTCTAACAATGAGCCAAAAGTGGCGGATGCTAGCGCGCAAGTTATCCAAATCATCAACTTACTTGGTGGACGTAATAATATTGCAGATGTTGATGCTTGTATGACACGTTTACGTATCACCGTACATAATCCAGAGTTAGTGGGTGATGAAGCAAGCTGGAAACAAGCAGGTGCAATGGGCTTTATCGTGAAAGGATCTGGTATCCAAGCGATTTATGGACCAAAAGCAGATGTCTTAAAATCCGATATTCAAGATGTGCTTTCATCTGGCGTTGACATTCCTAAAATGTAATTTTACCTAAATATCTATTTTATCCCCGCCTTCAAGGCGGGGATATCATCTAAATACCTCATCTCGATACTGCTCATCTTCAATCTATCCCAAGAATCCTTTTATTTGATACTATCAACGTACAAAATATTGTCACAACTTTGGTGCTATAAAAAATACCGCCCGTTGTGTAACGAGCGGTATTTCTAGATAGAGGGAAGTGGTCATTAAATGATTAATTGACCGATAATACTGCGAGTTTCTTCTCGTACTTCGGTAAGTTTCACTTTCACCAAATCACCGATTTTGTAACGGCGTTCCCCTTGAATATACAGTGCTAATTCATCAGCATTCACTTGCATTTCATCTTTATTTGGATGCAACGTGGAAGCTGGTACGAACATGGATGCACCATTTTCTAATAATTGAACACGTAAACCGCCACGCATCACATCTTGCACTTCTGCATCAAATTCAGCATTTTCAGCGACTTTGTCAGCAAGATAGCGACAATATAACCAGTCTGCGATATCACGCTCAACCAAGCGATTTTGGCGACGGGCTTCTTGCAAGCGAGCAAGCACTTCATCTTGTGGTTTTTCACAAGCTTGCTGTGTGAGCACGGCTTTAATTAAACGATGGTTCACCATATCGGAATATTTACGGATAGGCGATGTCCAGGTCGCATAACCTTCTAATCCAAGCCCAAAATGTGGAGCGAGTTCGGATTTAAACTCCGCAAAGGTTAAATAACGACGTAAACGGAATTCTAAATAGTCACCTTCAATCGGTTCAATATCATGACGCATTTGGCAATAACCTTTTAAGGTTGCCAAATTTTCCACTGAATAACGTTCAGCAAGTTCAGCTTGATTTTCTTCATTGGCTAAATTTGCCATTAAGAAATTATGGGCATTTTCTAAGAACTTCTTATCAAAGCCAGTATGTGTATTGAAAATACCGGTTTGTGCATGCTCCGCTAAGAATTGAGCGGCACAAATGTTGGCAATGATCATGGATTCTTCCACGATTTGATTTGCAATACGACGATATTCCGCTTTAATTTCTTTCACTTTGCCATTTTCAGCGAGAATAAAGGAGTAGTCCGGTTTCTCTTTAAATAAAAGAGAATGCGTTTTACGCCATTGAATACGCGCTTGAGTAAATTGATGTAACCAATCAATTTGTTGGGCAATTTCAGGTGTTTCCGGTTGCCATGCATCCGGTACTTGTTCTAAATAATCTGAAATCTTGTTATAGGCTAATTTTGCTTTAGATTGTACATAAGCGGACACAAAACGTGGTTTCGCCGTGATATTACCGACAAGATCTGTTTCAATGTAACACACTAATGCAGGACGAGT
>CAUETL010000188.1:0-2745 GCA_959020685.1 Parahaemophilus parainfluenzae
GCTGTGGCTGATTATCGAGTAGCGGAAGTCGCTGATCAAAAAATTAAGAAAACCAATGATAACGATGAGCTTTCCCTTAAATTGGTGAAAAATCCAGACATTATTGCAAGTGTGGCTAGTTTAGAAAAAGATCGTCCGTTTGTTGTAGGCTTTGCAGCTGAAACGCAAAATGTCGCTGAATATGCGAAGAGCAAACTTCAACGCAAAAATTTAGATATGATTTGTGCGAATGATGTATCAGGCGGGCAAGTATTTGGGCAAGATCAAAATGCCTTGCAGATTTTTTGGAAAACAGGCGAAAAAGCGTTGCCGTTAGCTGACAAAAATAAATTGGCAGAAGTGTTGGTCACTGAAATTGTTGAGCATTATCACAAATAAAATACGTTCAAAATTTGTTGGATTTTGTGACCGCACTTTTGTATGACAGATGTATGACAGATTTCTTTTAAAGGATAAATAAGCATGAAAAAAATTGATGTAAAAATTTTAGATAGCCGTATTGGCAACGAATTTCCTTTACCAACCTATGCAACTGAAGGTTCAGCAGGTTTGGATTTACGTGCATTGCTTGAAGAAGGCATCGAAATTCAACCAGGCGAAACCAAACTTATCCCAACAGGCCTTTCAATTTATATAGCCGATCCGAGCCTTGCAGCAGTGATTCTGCCTCGTTCGGGTTTAGGTCATAAACATGGTATCGTATTAGGTAACTTAGTGGGCTTAATTGATTCAGATTACCAAGGTCCATTAATGGTGTCTGTATGGAATCGTGGCCATGAACCGTTCAAAATTGAAGTTGGTGACCGTATTGCGCAATTAGTCTTTGTGCCAGTCGTACAAGCGGAATTCAATATTGTTAGTGAATTTACCGAAACTGAACGCGGTGAGGGCGGTTTTGGTCATTCAGGTAAAAAATAGACTATGGTAGAACAATTATCTCTCGTAGAAGTTGATGAGATTGCCGCGGAAATCAAACCGCCAAAAATCGAAAAACGCACGGTAAAAGAACGTCGGCAACAAGTGTTGACGGTGCTTACCCATATGTTGCATTCTGAACGGGGAATGGAGCGTATGACAACAGCGCGTTTGGCGGAAGAAGTGGGTGTGTCAGAGGCGGCGCTTTATCGTTACTTCCCAAGTAAAACCAAAATGTTTGAAGCGTTGATCGATAATATCGAAGCGAATTTATTTAGCCGTATCACCACATCAATTCGTAATGAAACCAATACGATGAATCGAGTGCGAGACATTATGCAGATGATCCTTGACTTTGCGCGTAAAAACCCAGGTTTGACACGTATTTTAACCGGACATGCCTTGATGTTTGAAGAACCTCTTTTACAGGCTCGTGTTGCGCAATTTTTCGATCGTCTTGAAATGCAATTTGTGAATATTTTACAAATGCGAAAATTACGCGAAGGGCGCGGTTTTAACGTCGATGAGCGCATTATTGCGGGGCATTTAGTGACGCTTTGTGAAGGACAGTTTATGCGTTATGTCCGTACAAATTTCCGTTTAGGCGCAAATCAAAGTTTTGAACAGCAATGGCGTTTTCTTGAACCGCTTTTTGCTTAATTGACTTTAGTTGATAAATATATGATTATTCCATGGCAAGAACTGCCAACAGAAACCTTAGAAAATATTGTGGAAAGTGTGGTACTTAGGGAAGGCACCGATTATGGTTCACACGAATTTTCTTTAGAACAAAAAAAACAACACCTACTAAATAAGATTCACAATGGAAGTGCAGTGATTGTTTGGTCAGAATTACATGAATCCATTGATATAAAAGATAAAATGGAATTTCTAAAATGAATCAATAGGAGCTTATATGTCAGAAGATGTAGAATTACTTGAAGAACAAAAGTTACAAGACGATGATCAGCAACGCGATCCTGCTCTGGATTGGTTCCTAACTCACTGTCATTTGCATAAATATCCTGCAAAATCGACCTTAATCCACGCAGGGGAAGATGCCAATATTTTATATTTCTTAATTAAAGGAACGGTGATGGTTTCATCGAAAGATGATGAAGGCAAAGAGATGATTTTATCTTATTTAGGTGCTGGACAATTTTTTGGTGAAGCGGGTTTATTTGACGAAGGTTCGAAACGTTCTGCTTGGGTAAAAACGAAAACCCCTTGTGAAATTGCAGAAATTTCTTATAAAAAATATCGTCAGCTTATCCAAATTAATCCTGAGATTTTAATGTTCCTTACTTCTCAGTTATCAAAACGCTTGCAGAATACATCTCGACAAGTGACTAACTTGGCCTTTTTGGATGTGGCAGGCCGCATTGCTCAGGCGCTTATGCACTTGGCAAAACAGCCTGAAGCCATGACTCATCCTGATGGTATGCAGATTAAAATTACGCGTCAGGAAATCGGCCAGATGGTAGGCTGTTCACGTGAAACCGTAGGGCGAATAATTAAGATGCTGGAAGATCAAAATCTAATTCATGCGCACGGTAAAACCATTGTGGTTTACGGCACTCGATAGTAAAAATAACCGTCTTTAATAAGACGGTTATTTTGTTTTTGTTACATTGATGTGATAGTTGAAATGCCTTTGTTAATTTTTATACGAAAAACGAAAAAATACTTCTTTTAGTGAAATATCTTAATTGACAAAATAGCGGAAGACTTCTATCATAACACTGCCTTCCAATGTAGTTTCTTTGGAAGTCAGGATTGGTCTCCTGAATATATAAGTGGCTTTTAAAAGATTCTTAATCTTTTAATTTT
>CAUETL010000189.1:0-2714 GCA_959020685.1 Parahaemophilus parainfluenzae
ACGCACTGCGATACGGTCTTGTTCACTTGCGCCACAGAAACCATCAACCACGAATAAACGTTTGCCAGAAAGTTGTTTAGTCACAAGACCTTTCAAGCTTGACCAAGTTTCTTGAGTCATTGGTTTGTTATCGTTTTTCGCCACATCAGAAGTCCACCACACAGTATCTTTTGTGGTATCATCTAAAACGATGTATTTGTCTTTCGGTGAACGACCAGTAAAGATCCCTGTATCAACAGCCACCGCACCCGTTGTGGTAAGTGTACCTTTTTCAAAGCCTTCTAAGCCTGGTTTTGTTTCTTCTTCAAAAAGCTGTTCATAACTTGGGTTATAAACCACTTCTTTAACATCATGAATACCAACGGCTTCAAGTTCTTTAATTACGTTTTTAACATCAGTCATAGTTCACCTCTTGATTAAAGTTTAAAAATTTTCCTATGTTTATTGTATGGGAATTGTCAAAAAAAAAATGTTAACTAGATCTCATTTTTGAATATTCATTGGAAAATTCTACCCCTTTTTAGGTGGTTTAAGAGGCTAAGATACAACAAGGTTGATTTACCCATCATATTTTCGATATAGTGAGAACTATTATCAACTCAAGACTCAATAACTATGTTCTCATTTTTGCGTTTACCCTTTTTATTTTGTCTGCTGATATTTACGCAAATCACGCAAGCAGAACCCGACTTTAAGATTCCACCTATTCAAGAAAACATGAAAAAAATGTATCAAATTCAACAAAAAGATTTTACCTTTGAAGACAAACATTACCGCTTGTTTATTGCGGTACCACCAAAAACATCGCAAAAACTGACCGCACTTTACACCTTAGATGGCAATGCTCAATTTCCAATGGCCGTAAATGCTGTCAATCCCAATAAACCTCTCCCGCTTATTGTCGGTATCGGTTATGTATCTGATAAAGCTTATGTTATTGAAGAACGCACGAGAGACTACACTTTCCCGGCAGAAGGTGCCGAATTCGCCAAAGGAGGAAAAGCCGCCGATTTTCTACGCTTTATTCAACAAGACGTAAAGCCTTATATTGAACAGCATTTCGATATTAATAAGGAAAAACAATATTTCTTTGGCCATTCTTTTGGTGGATTATTTGGATTATATGTACTCTTCCATCAACCGGATTTATTTCAATATTACACCTTGGCAAGCCCTTCTCTTTGGTGGGGAAATGGTTCATTTTTACCTCAAAATGAGCCATGGATTAGCCAAAAACCATCACATATCCTGATTACATTAGGCTATTATGAAGAGCATCCTGAACAGGACCCGAATATGACTGAAGAACAATTACAACGTATTAATCAACGGAAACAAATGCGAACAATCAATGCGCATCAGTTGGCGGAAATATTGGAAAAACAAGGTAATTCCGTGGAATTTATTTCCATTCCCAATAAAAATCATGGTGGCTCGATTCCGGACGCTATCAAACATTGTTTGGAACAAGTTCAACAATAAAAGGCTATAAAAAATCCCCGTTATACTAAACGGGGGTTTTTCTTATTGGGCTTGTTTGAGTTTATCAATCGCTTCTTTATTGAAGAAGTAATGTGTGCCACAACATTCACACTGCATATCAATACTGCCTTTATGCTCTTCTAAGATTTCATCAATTTCAGCTTCTGGAATCAGTAATAATGCAGCGCCTGAACGCTCCGGTGAGCAACCGCAGAAGAAAGAAACAGTTTGCGGTTCAAAAACTTCCACTACTTCTTCATGATATAAACGATAAAGCAATTCTTCTGCGGGTAATCCAAATAACTCCTCATCTTTTACGGTTGCAGCTAAAGTGGTTAAATGCTCAAAATCCTCTGGCGTACCTTGACCATCCGGCATAATCTGTAGCAACATTCCTGCAGCAACTGGTTTGCCGTCATATTCACCTGTACGAATAATAAGTTGGGTTTGTAATTGTTCTGAACGCACAAAATAGTCTTCTAAACATTCCGTAATGGTTGGTTTATCTAAACCGATAACGCCTTGATAACGCTCACCTTCGTTTGGTGCAATCGTAATTACTAATACGCCTTTGCCGATCATATCATGTAGACTCATGCCGTCTTGAATATCACCTTGTACACGGGCTAATGCACGGATCTGTTGTTGGTCATTACCATTTACTAAAGCTAATTTTAATGGGCCGTCACCTTGAATTTGAACAGTAATATTACCGTTAAATTTTAATGTTGCGGTCAACAAATTAGTCGCCACCATCATCTCACCCAATAAGTTTTGTACCGCTTTTGGATAATGATGGGTATTCAAGGTATCCGTAAAAGTTTGGTTTAATCGTACCCATTCACCACGCACAGCACGGTTTTGAAAAAGGTAACGGTAAAGTTTGTCATTGTCTTGAGTGTAATTCATTATTTGTTCCTATTTATTCTTTGAGTAAAAGTGCGGTCAATTTTGAAAATAAATTGTAAACGTTCAAAAAAGATGTCGTTTTGTTACCGCACTTTGTGCCTGTGCAGTATTATGGGGGTGAAAATCAAAATTACAAGCCAAAAAGAAAAGCGGATAGCTTTCACTATCCGCTCGTTTTATAAGATTAAACTGATAAATTACCAGTATGCACGTAAACCGATAACAGTTTTGAAATCACGGCTACGATCTACAGTGCTGTTTTCGTATTTAGTACGAGTCGCTTGCCATTCTAAGAATGGTTTCACTTTTAAAGAACCTTGATT
>CAUETL010000190.1:0-2637 GCA_959020685.1 Parahaemophilus parainfluenzae
TTTGAAGTTGATCTTTCAGATTTGGTGGTATCCCTTTGATTGTTAAAGTATCTGTGAGTGGATCCCATTCAATACGGTTATTCAATAAATCCGCATCAAAACTTAATGTCACACCTTTACCAGAACCCGAAAATTTCGTTAATGTTTTTAAGGCTGAACGTACTGGTGGAATGGTTTCCTCTAAGCCGTAATCTTGCTCTTCTGTAAAGGTGACAAAAGGACGCTCGTTTAGAGTCGGCAAATTCGCTGAAAGTTCAGTTAAGGCAATTTCATCACCGCTTGCTAATTGGCCTTTACAGTATTCAAAGACCTGTTTTTTTACTGCTTGAGTTTGTTCTTTGTTCAATTCACCTTGTTCACAGTAGTCACTGACTGCTTGTAAGAGGCATTGGTTTTGAACTTGTGGATTTAACCCTTCTTCTGCACCTAAGAAATCCATAAAGAAGTCACTAATTTTACGACCAACACGACCTTTAATGAAGGTGAGATAACGGTTTGAGTTTGCGTTTACTTGTAAATCCGTTAAGTTGATACGTGCGGCAATATCAAATTGTGTAATATCTAAGTATTCCGTACGATGAATCTCAAGATTTTCGTCAACTAACATGCTGATACGACTATCTAATAGTGCGATGAATAGGTAATCCGTCGCTAAAAAGTTGTATTGGCATAGGATAAGCGTACCGCTGTCTGCAAAATTATATTTGCCCAATTCTTGCGCTAATAATTTCGTGGATTGTTGGCTGAAATTTAAAAAGTTGATTTCATTTTCTAATAAACGATTCAGATCTTGTGCGAAAATGGAATTCTCTTGGAAAACACCAAATGCTTTGCCTTTATTTTGATAGCCTTGATGTAATTGCAACATCATTTGTTCGACTTCTGGCGTAATGGTGAGAAGTTCATCACGCAACACGCTTTCCATCGTAGTGGTTTCATTTTCAGCGTGCTTAACTAGTTGATGTAGCACGATTTGATTAACCGTAATGCTCATAATTTTTTCCTTCGTAAAATTTACCTTAAATTATAACCGCACTTTTTAAGCAAGAAAAAAGAAATTATTCAGATTGGACAAATTATCGGGTATGATATGAGAAGTTTTTTTGTATTTAGAACAGGCTTAAACATTCCAAATGGCTCAACATTCAAAGTATTCCGATGGGCAAGTTAATGCCATCATTAACGACATGATTAGCGTACTTGAAACTCACAAAGCACCCGTTGATCTTTCACTTATCGCTTTAGGCAATATGGCTAGTAATTTATTGACCACTAGCGTACCAGCCGCACAGCGTGAAGCTCTAGCTCAAGCCTTTGCCAACTCTCTAATGAATTCGGTAAAAATAAAATAAAATGTTTTGGTTTAAAAAGAGCAAATTCAACGGGCGTGAATACCGTGAAGAAACCTCACGAAAAATTTCGTGGGGACATTGGTTTGCTTTTTTTAACATTATCATCGCAATTCTTATTGGCAGTCGTTATGCCTTTCTCATTGATTGGCCCGACACATTACTCGGCAAAATTTATTTCTTCATCAGCTTATTAGGCCATTTCAGCTTTTGTGTTTTTGCCTTGTATTTGCTGGTTATTTTCCCGCTGAGTTTCATCATCAAAAATCACCGCACTTTTCGTGGATTAACGGTAATTATTGCCACGATTTGCACCACATTACTGCTGTTTGATACAGAAGTTTTTAACCGCTTTAATATCCACCTTTCTTCTATTGTTTGGAATTTGTTAGTGAACCCTGAAAAGGGCGATCTCTCACGGGATTGGCAAATTTTCTTTGCGCCAATGCCGATTATTTTGCTAATCCAAATGCTTTTCTCCCGTTGGAGTTGGGAAAAATTACGTAGCTTAGAACGTCAGAAATGGCTGAAGAAAGTGGGATTAGTGCTGACTTCCACGTTTGTCGCGACACACTTAATTTACGCTTGGGCGGATGCATTTTTATATCGTCCGATTACTATGCAGCGTTCAAACTTCCCACTTTCTTATCCTATGACCGCAAGAACCTTTTTGGAAAAACAAGGGTTTATTAATGCGGAAACATACTCACAGCGTTTAGAGCAAGAAGGGCGTTTAGATGCATTAAAAATTGATTATCCGAAAAAAGATCTTCAGTTTGAGCAAGTTGAAAACAAACCAAATATTCTCGTGATTACCGTTTCAGGCTTACGTTATGATGCACTAACGAGCGAGAAAATGCCTAAATTGTTTGAGTTTGCCACAAGTTCTACTCAATTTACGAATCATTACAGTAGCGGCAATACGAACAATGCTGGCTTAGTAGGCTTATTCTATGGACTGAATGCGAATTATACGGACAGTATTTTGAGTAATCACACACCTTCGGTATTAATTAAAAAGCTACAAGACGAGAAATATCAATTTGTTGCTTATTCGTCTACAGCATTTAAAGACAGCTTATTTAAACAAGCCTTGTTCCGTAATGTGAAATTACCTAAAGTGAAAGCCTCTTCGCCAAAAGAAGCGATAAATGGTGTTTTATCTCTCTTAAAAGAGGATAAACCTTGGTTTGCTTATGTGGATTTAGATATTGTGGATCAAACGGAAGAAAATTACACCAAATCGCTTGCGGAGATTGATCAACAAATTGATGACACGTTAGCATCA
>CAUETL010000191.1:0-2627 GCA_959020685.1 Parahaemophilus parainfluenzae
ATAGAGGTTGCTTTTGCCACTTGTAATGGTGTTGCTGTCCAATAACCTTGACCAATCCCTACAGAGATTGTATCGCCTTGCACCCACGGTTTTTTATAACGTTTTTGTTTCCATTCTTTACTCGGCATATTGGCCGTGGCTTCTTCTTGAATTTCAATACCTGTCGGCATACCAAACCCAAAACGTTTCATCCACATGGAGAAACGATCAATACCTAAATTAAAGGCGGTTTGATAGAAGAAGGTATCCGATGATTCAGTAATGGCCTTGTTTAAATCCGTATAACCATGCCCTGTTTTTTTCCAATCTCGGAAACGTTTTGTTGAGTTTGGCAATGTCCAGTAGCCTGGGTCAAAAATCGTGGTATTAGGCGTAATCACCCCTTCAGTTAATGCCGCAACAGCAACGAATGGTTTTACCGTAGAGGCCGGTGGATAGACCCCTTGTGTCGCACGACTATAAAGCGGTCGAGTAGGGTCTTCGAGTAAACGTTTGTAATCACTAGAAGAAATGCCATCGACGAATAAATTATTGTCATAACTTGGTGTTGAAACCATCGCTAATACACTGTTATCTTTCGGATCAAGCACAACGACAGCGCCTTTTTGACCTGAAAGAAGCGACATAATATAGCGCTGAAGGGTAAAATCGATAGTCAGATGAATACTTTTACCCGCAGTGGCTGGTTGTTCACGTAGTTTACGAATAACTTTACCACGGTTATTAATTTCAACCTCTTCGAAACCGGTTGTACCATGGAGTTGTTCTTCGTAATAACGTTCAATACCCAGTTTCCCCATGTCCGTAGAACCGGAATAGTTAGCAAATTTTTCTTCTTTTTTTAGGCGCTCAACATCTCGGTCATTAATGCGTCCAACATAACCCAATATATGTGTCATGGCTTCGCCATATAGGTAATTTCGTTTGAAATAAGGACGTACATCAAGGCTTGGATATTTATATTGATTTACCGCAAAACGGGCAATTTGTTCTTCCGTTAGGCTAGGCTTGAGTAAAATCGGTGTATAGCGAGTACCACGACGACGCTCTTTTTTGAAATGTTCAATGTCTTCATCAGTGAGTCCCACAACATAGCGCAATTCTTCAAAAGTGCGGTCTAAATTTTCCGTTTTTTCCGGCACGATATATAAACCGAAAAAAGTGAGGTTTTCTGCCAGTAATTCGCCGTAACGGTCGTAAATTAATCCGCGAGTAGGAGGAAGTGGAAGCAATTTGATACGGTTACCATTAGAGCGAGTTTGGTACATGTCGTAATTCACCACTTGGAGATGGTAAATATTGGCAAATAGCACACCACTTAGGGCTAAAATACCGATGAATGCGACCAATGTTCGACGCGCAAACAAGTTCCGTTCCGCTTTTTTATCACGGATCGGTTCATTGGTTGGTGCAGAAAAGAATTTTTTTAAATTCATCGGTAATGTAATACGTTATTCTCTGTGATAAGGGTGGTTTGTCGTCAGTGACCACGCGCGGTATAAACTTTCTGCCACCACAACTCGCACTAACGGATGGGGAAGTGTGAGTGGTGAAAGTGACCAACTTTGTTCTGCTGCCGCTTTGCATTCAGGGGATAAGCCTTCGGGCCCGCCAATAAGCAAGCACACATCACGACCATCATTTTTCCAACCCTCTAATTGCTCAGCAAGTTGTGGTGTTGTCCAAGGTTTGCCAGGGATATCTAATGTGACTACTTTGCCTTTTCCGCAAGCTGAGAGCATCGCTTTGCCTTCCTGTTCTAAAATACGTTTAATATCTGCATTTTTTCCACGCTTGCCTGCAGGGATTTCAATGAGTTCAAAAGGCATGTCTTTAGGAAAACGACGTTGGTATTCTTCAAATCCGGTGGTAACCCAAGCCGGCATTTTGGTGCCCACTGCAATTAATGTGATTTTCATCCTTTTCCCTTTTAAAACACCATCAAAATTGACCGCACTTTATGCCCAAAGTTTTTCTAATTGATACATTTCACGTGCATCGTGCTGCATAATGTGAACGATGGTTTGACCGAGATCAACCACGATCCAATCTGCGGTATTGCGACCTTCTTCACCAAAGGTTTCATAACCGGCTTTTTTACATTCTGCGATAAGGTTATCGGCCATAGCTGCGACTTGGCGGCTCGATGTACCGGTACAAATAATCATATTTTCAGTAATCGATGATTTGCCTTTTACATCAAAATGCACAATTTCAGTGCCTTTTAAATCATCGAGTTTATCAATTACAAATTCAACTAATGACATTTCTTTTCCTATTTAAATAAAGCGATGAATTCTATCATTGAATGAGGGAAAGGGGTAGGCTTGGGGCAGATTTTATTTGAATTGTTTTATGGCTGTCGTAGTGCTTAGCATGAATATTGGGGCAGTTATTCTGCCCCAAGTTTGAAAGGGTATTAAACCCATAAAAGAATGGCTAATAATTGCGGTGAAATGATCCGTAAGAACATGGTGAGCGGATAGACTGTCGCATAGGAGAGTGCAGCGGCACCGCTTCCTTCTTTCAGTTCATTGGCGAAAGCAAGTGCTGGTGGATCCGTCATCGACCCCGCTAACAGGCCACAAAGAGAAAGATAATTTAATTTTACATATAAACGTGCAATG
>CAUETL010000192.1:0-2556 GCA_959020685.1 Parahaemophilus parainfluenzae
GCCATGAGCTTTCAGGGAGAGCCAAAGACCAAGGCTCAGCAGCGGTATTCATTGCCCTTTGTATTGTTGTCGTGGTTTGGGGAAATATTTTATTTTTCTAAAGTGCGGTCAATTTTTAGTAATAATTTCGGCTTATGTGTTTTACATAAGCCGTTTTTGCAGGTGGAAGTCGGACAAGATTTTATTCCTCTACTTTTGCTGATATAAATAAGAAAGATTTTTGCATATTCATATCAACAGGAGGACGCTATGCCAACAGTCTCAGCCTTAGGTGCGCTCATTGCACTCATTGTCGCTATTTTCCTTATTTTGAAAAAAGTCTCACCAGCCTATGGTATGTTAGTCGGGGCTTTAGTAGGGGGATTAGTTGGTGGCGCTGATTTATCTCAAACCGTGAGTCTCATGATCGGTGGCGCTCAAGGTATCACTACCGCAGTCATGCGAATTCTCGCAGCAGGGGTATTGGCGGGAGTACTGATTGAATCCGGTGCGGCTAATACCATTGCTGAAACCATTACCAACAAGTTAGGTGAAACAAGAGCATTATTGGCTTTAGCGTTGGCTACATTAATTTTAACCGCCGTTGGTGTATTTATTGATGTTGCCGTGATTACGGTCTCTCCAATAGCCTTAGCACTTGCTCGTCGTACTGACTTATCAAAACCAGCTATTCTCTTAGCGATGATTGGTGGGGGAAAAGCTGGAAACTTAATGTCACCTAATCCCAATGCAATCGCGGCGGCAGACACATTCCATCTTCCTTTAACGTCAGTGATGATGGCTGGGATTATCCCCGCTATTTTTGGCTTAATATTGACGTATTTCTTAGCAAAACGTTTAAGAAACAAAGGTTCGCGCGTTTCAGCCCAAGAGGTTGTCGCAGTAGAAACACAGAATCTACCCTCATTTTTGACCGCACTTGTGGCGCCTTTGGTTGCCATCTTCTTACTGGCACTTCGTCCGTTAGCCGATATTAAAGTCGATCCTTTAATCGCTTTACCACTTGGTGGTCTGATTGGCGCATTATGTATGGGCAAGCTTCGCCAAGCCAATAACTATGCGATTAGCGGTTTAGGGAAAATGGCTCCGGTGGCGATTATGCTACTTGGTACGGGAGCTTTAGCCGGTATTATTGCCAATTCCGGTATGAAAGATGTGCTTATTGAAGGCTTAAAACATTCGGGTTTACCTTCTTATATCCTTGCGCCAATTTCAGGCGCACTCATGTCGCTTGCCACAGCATCAACAACGGCAGGTACTGCTGTTGCTTCGAATGTGTTTAGTTCAACGTTATTAGAGTTGGGGGTGAGTAGTCTGGCTGGCGCCGCGATGATTCATGCGGGGGCAACAGTTTTCGATCATATGCCACATGGTTCTTTCTTCCATGCAACTGGTGGTAGCGTAAATATGGACATGAAAGAACGCTTAAAATTGATTCCCTATGAAAGTACAGTGGGGTTGATTATGACCATTGTATCCACCTTAATTTTTGGTGTATTTAATTAGTTTAAGGAGAAGATATGAAAATTGTCATTGCGCCTGATTCATTTAAAGAAAGTTTAACCGCACTTGAAGTGGCTAATGCGATTGAAACGGGTTTTAAACGTATTTTCCCAAACGCTGAATATGTGAAATTACCAATGGCAGATGGGGGAGAGGGAACCGTACAATCTTTGGTAGATGCCACTCAGGGGCGCTTAATTGAGGCAGAAGTCACTGCACCGTTAGGCAATCAAGTAAAAAGCTTTTTCGGTTTATCGGGTGATGGTAAAACGGCGATCATTGAAATGGCGGCTGCGTCTGGATTACATCTTGTTCCAATGGATAAACGCAATCCTTGTCAAACCACCAGTTTTGGTACGGGTGAGCTGATTAAGCAAGCCCTAGATCTTGGCGTACAACATATCATTTTAGGGATTGGTGGGAGTGCCACAAATGACGGTGGTGCGGGTATGCTGCAAGCATTAGGCTTACGTTTATTGGATAAAAATGGT
Organism: Parahaemophilus parainfluenzae; assembly: GCA_959020685.1. GTDB lineage: Bacteria > Pseudomonadota > Gammaproteobacteria > Enterobacterales > Pasteurellaceae > Haemophilus_D > Haemophilus_D parainfluenzae_T. The sequence goes on from CAUETL010000192.1 coordinate 1,995, forward strand.
CAATCCATTGGCTTTGGCGGTGCTGAATTATCCAATCTTGCTGAAATTCAAATGGCTGATTTAGATCCTCGATTGCAACATGTACAAATCGAAGTGGCTTGTGATGTGAATAATCCACTTTGTGGTGAACGAGGTGCCTCTGCGATTTTTGGTCCACAAAAAGGTGCGACGCCTGAGATGGTAAAAGAACTCGATGCTGCGTTAGCCCACTTCGCCGAAATTGCCAAGCGGGATTGTGGTAAAAAGATTCAAGATCAACCAGGTGCGGGTGCGGCAGGTGGTATGGGCGGTGGTTTATTGCTTTTACCCAATGTACAACTCAAAGCAGGCGTGCAGATTGTTTTGGATAATTTGAAACTCGCTGATCAAGTTAAAGAGGCTGATTTAGTGATTACTGGTGAAGGCCGTATGGATGCACAAAGTATCTTAGGTAAGACTCCAACCGGTGTGGCGCGCACGGCGAAACAATTTAATAAGCCAGTCATCGCGATTGTGGGTTGTTTGCGTGAGGATTATGAAGTGGTGTATGAACATGGCATTGATGTGGTGTTCCCAATTATTC
>CAUETL010000193.1:0-2519 GCA_959020685.1 Parahaemophilus parainfluenzae
TTGCTATGCCAAGTTTAACGGAAAGATAACTGAAACCAAATACCCCCAGAGGTTTTCCGATAATTAAGCCAAGCGAAATCGCGAGCAATAATGGAGATGTCAGCATGCTGAGATCAATGCCATCGAAGCTTACGCCGGCATTGGCAAAAGCAAACAATGGCAGAATAACAAAGGATGACCACGGCGCAAGAATATGCTCAAAGTCGTGTAATGGTGTTTCGCCATTTTTACCCTTCAATGGAATACAAAATCCGATGATAACCCCTGCAAGAGTGGCATGTACGCCTGATTTTAATACCGAAGCCCATAAGATTGTTCCCACCAGCATATAGGCACAAAGTGCGGTCACTTTAAAGCGATTTAATGCGATAAGTACAGCAATTGCAATGGCAGCAAAGATGAGTGCTTGTACACTTAATCCGTGTGAGAAAAACAGTGCAATAACGACAATGGCGCCTAAGTCATCAATGATGGCTAAAGCAAGTAAAAAGATTTTTAGTGGGAGTGGCACTTGTTTACTTAATAACGCCATGATAGCAAGAGCAAAGGCAATGTCTGTTGCCATTGGGATAGCCCAGCCATCGGCTAAAGCCGGATCGTGTTGGGCGATAAAAACGTAAACTAATGCTGGAATGATCATTCCCCCCACCGCTGCAATAGCAGGGAAAATCGCTTGTTGATAGCTTGAAAGGGAGCCCTCAAATAATTCTCTTTTGACTTCCATTCCCACTAAAACAAAGAATACCGCCATAAAACCATCGTTGATCCAGTGAATTAAGGTTTTATCGATAGAAAAAGTACCTACTTGAATACTGACTGGTAAGTTTAAAAAGTCATTATAGGTTTGATTAAGGGGTGAATTGGCTAATAGCATTGCAACTACCGCTGAAAAAAGTAATAAAATTCCGCCAGCTGATTCCAATTTGAAAAAACGCTGAATTTGTTGAATCAAACTCAGTTTATTCATTCATTCTCTCCTAAAAAAGTAATAAAAAATAATAAAGCTTGGATACTATCACAAATTTACTGATTTTGGAAAAAGAGGCGGTGGATAATGTGTGATTTAATCGGAGTGTGATAGATTTCGTGATCTATTTCACAAAATTTATTTTCATTTTTGGAATAAAAAACAATTTAATAGTAAAATCCTTAAAATTTATTTATTCGAGAATACTTATGTTTTCAAAAAAAGACATCATCGTATTAGGTATGATGATTTTTGCTTTATTTTTAGGCGCAGGAAATATTATTTTTCCACCGATGGAAGGTTACTCCGCAGGTAACCATTGGGTAACCGCTTCGCTAGGATTTGTGATAACAGGCGTACTCATGCCATTTATTACCTTAGTTGTTGTGTCAGTATTAGGACGTGGTGAAGAACTGACTAAGGACTTACCCAAGTGGGCAGGAGTATCCTTCTTAACTATTCTTTATTTAGTCATCGGTTCAACCTTTGCCATGCCTCGAATTACCAACGTGGCTTATGAAATGGCATGGTTACCATTGGGGCTTTTTGAAGATAGTGAGACGGCACGTCTTATTTTTTCTGTGCTTTTTAATATTATCGCGATGGGATTCATGATTCGTCCAAGCACCATTATTTCAACGGTGGGTGAAGTAATGACCCCTGCATTGTTGGTGTTATTGGTGGTTGTCGGTATTACCGTTTTTGTTTCACCACTTTCTGATATTGTTGCGCCTTCCCAGGCTTATGCAGAGAATTCAGCATTAACCACAGGCTTAATTAGTGGTTATCAAACCATGGATTTACTGGCAGCGATTGCATTTGGTGGCATTGTTGCACGTGCATTGGCTGCAAAAAATGTAACAAATCCACAAAAGATTGTTCAATATACGATTTCAGCGGGTTTTGTATCTGTCATTTTATTAGCTTGTCTATATTTTGCCTTATTCTACTTAGGGGCGACTTCTGATGCAGTGGCACAAGGTGCAACAAATGGCGGCCAAATCTTCTCTAGTTATGTGAACAGTTTATTTGGTTCTGCGGGAACGTGGATTATGGCAGGGATTATTACTTTAGCAAGCTTAACCACATTAGTAGGCGTAACCAGTGCTTGTGGTGATTATTTCTCTAAGTTTTCGACACGTTTTTCTTATCCATTCTGGATTGTTTTCTTCACTGCAATGACAACAATCATTTCACAGTATGGACTAACAAAATTACTCCGTGTCACGATTCCAGCACTATTCTTGATTTATCCGATGGCGATTATGTTGGTGGTTTTACAGCTTGTGCGTAATAAACTGCCTTCTATTCGATTGAGCTATTACACCACTATTTTTGTGACGGTTTGTTTTAGTTTAATTGGTAGTTTGAGAAACTTGGATATGTTGCCGGAAGGCTTACATCAAATCATGACTCATTTCCCGCTCTATTCACAAGGGCTCGCATGGCTTGTGCCCGCATTATGTACTTTAGTGCTTTCTATGATATTTGGAAAAACGATTTCAAAATAATAAAAATGCCGACAATGATTTGTCGGCATTTTTTATATCAA